>JACRNX010000004.1 GCA_016214755.1 Candidatus Falkowiibacteriota bacterium | reverse complement strand
CGGAGGCATCAATCTCTGGACTACAAAACGCCGGCGCAAATATATTTTCAGAAATAATTCATTGACATATTTAATTCTTAAAAAATTAACCCACCAAATACAAGGCAATTAGCTGTCTTGACAAAGGGGTACACTTAATAACCCACTTTCATTCTAACCCTTTTTCCTTGATTATCACTTCGCCTTCTGCCAAACCCCAGCTCGTATTTTCTTTGAATGACCATGTCTCCGGCTGTTCGCCCGGTCTCATCGGCCGAGTCAATATCCATAAGTCCTCGTCTTTCCACGTAATCATCTCAAGTTTCTTGCCCGCGGCCAAATCAATCGTTGTTTTTCCTCCCCAATTTTTCGCCCTGCCTTGTTCGGTGCATGAAATTGCCATAAACAGAACAGCAACGAAAATCGCCAAAACAGATCTATTCATAATTCCCTCCTTTCGTCATTTATTTCCCTCTGGTCAATCCAAGTACGTCGTTAAGCGAATGAACATGAATTTCCAAACATCCAGCCGTTGTTTTGTCGCATTTTTTGTGATCAACTCGCATCGCCTTTTCAACTGAAACATCTGTAAAAACTTGCGAGTAAACACCCGAGAAACAAGTTATCACTTCTACCTGTTTATCAGACATTCCCCAGTGGATGCAAAATTCACTCGGACTATACATATAAATTTCCCGAACATTCTCATAGCTTTTTTCCTCAATGTCTATGTTTTTAATTTCACGGTCTTCGATTATACGATACAAAAACGTCCCGATAAGAACCCCTATAATCATCCACAACATCATTACACCTAAGCGTGACATAATTCGCCTCCACTCGTTGCGAACCTACTTTAAAAGAACCAGCACCCCAAGATATGTTAGCACGCGCGAAAAATTGTGTCAACCTGTCGCCAACGACGTATTTTCACGCGGACAATGGACAGCGCAATGCGCTGTCCCTACGATGCGAACAGATATTGTTCTTTGCGCGGACAGCACACGGACAGCGCAATGCGCTGTCCCTACGATGCGAACGGGAATTGTTTTGTTCGTACTTTCGTAATTGTTCGTAGTTCGCACATAAAATATTAAAACAATTTCGCCTTAATCGGCTCGAATGTCCGGCGATGAATCGGGCACAGGCCGCATTCGCGGATTTTCGACAAATGCTCTTTCGTGCCATATCCTTTATGCCGTTCAAAACCATATTGCGGATAAACGCGGGCGAACGCGTCCATCATTCGGTCGCGGATAACCTTGGCGACGATCGAAGCGCTGGCGACGGACAGAATTTTTTTGTCGCCGTCAACGATTAACTCGAACGAGGTCTCAAAATAAACTTTGGCCATATAGTCGGACAAAATATAGTTTGGCTTGAGCGCCAAATGCTTCCATGCCCGCTTCATGGCGATTTTATTGGCAAAAGCCAATCCGTGTTTGTCAATTTCAAAATTGGTGACCACGCCGACGGCCCAGCATTTCGCGTTTTTTAAAATTAAATCAAACGCCGCTTGGCGCCGATTTTTGTTTAATAATTTTGAATCATTAATTAAACTGAAAAAATCATTCTTTTTTTCATCAAGAATCACCGCGCCGGCCACCAAAGGCCCGGCCAGCGGACCCCGTCCCGCCTCGTCAATGCCGCAGACGAACTGAAATCCGCGGTTCATCAAATTTTGTTCATAACTGTAATCCATATCTGCTTTTTCTCACATTTTTTATTTCTGTCTGCAATCCGTGTTCTTATTTACATAACGTGCATATCACGAGGTCTGGGGCACTTCGGCTTCGCTCAGTGTAAATTCCGCCCGCCCTTTTGTCACCCTGAGGCTCTCGAAGGGTGGCGCCAAAAAGTTGCCCTTCGGAGAACCAGTCTGTGAAACAGACAGCTCGCATTCCCTACAATATTATATTATTTTCAAACAAAACAAAAGACCCCTTTGCGAGGTCTTTTATTTTTCTGAATGTTATGACATGTGCTTTGAAACCAATTTTGTCATTTCAAACATGTTGACTGTTTTCTTGCCGCCGAACACAGCGAGCAATTTCGCGTCCGCGTTGATGTTTCTCCTGTTGACGCTGTCCTGCAATCCTTTGGCTTTAATGTACTCCCACAATTTCTTTACCACGTCCATTCTTGGCATTGGACCCTTGCCAACTACTGCTTCCAACTCGGCAGTGAGCTTCAATGGCCTTTTCAATGCCGGATTCAATTTTCTTGGCATAATTTTATCATTAATTCATTAATTTTCTTTGGCGATTGCATTATACCACATACTTTGCAATTTATCCAGCGCCACGCAAAAAGCGGCTGTTCGCAAATCAATCTGTTTTTCTTGATGTAATTGCCAGACGCGGTTAAACGCCGGAACAATATGCTCTCGCAGTTTAGCAAAAACTTCTTCTTCTGTCCAATGACTATGTTCCAGATTCTGTTGCCATTCAAAATAACTAACTGTTACGCCGCCTGAATTCGCCAGCACATCAGGAATTGATTTTATTCCATTTTTAGCCAAAATTTCATCAGCTTCAGGAGTAATTGGGCCATTTGCCAATTCAACGATGTACTTGGCTTTTACGCGTTCGACATTGTCTTTGGTAATCTGATTTTCAAAAGCCGCTGGCACCAAAATATCAACATCCAATTCCAGCAATTGCTCATTTGTGAGCTCGCTTGTCCCATTCATTCCGGCGACACGGCCTGTGGATTGTTTATGTTTAATAACCTCGCCAATGTTTAATCCTTGCTCGCTGAACACGCCGCCGTGCGAATCAGAAACCGCGACCACTTTGTATCCCGCTCGCCAGCAAAGTTCAGCCATAATGCCGCCGACATTGCCAAATCCCTGCACCGCTATTTTAACATTCTGTCTGTCGTCCTGCGCCCCGTATGTCATGCTGAGGCTCTCGAAGCATTGTTTCAGAATCTTTTCTTTAATCAGCAACTCCTCCATCACAAAAAATCCGCCTTTGGCTGTCGCTGGCTCGCGGCCAGCGCTGCCGCCTTTTCCAATCGGTTTGCCGGTTACAACCGCCAAAGAATTTTTTGACGGCGCGACAACTATTTTCGCATACTCGTCCGCGAACCACGCCATCGTTTGGCCGTTGGTGTACATGTCAGGCGCGGGCACATCAACCTCTGGCCCGATATTCGGCGCCAGCGCGCGGCAAAACGCGCGAGTCAACCGTTCGAGTTCAGTATTGCTCATCGCTTTCGAGTCAACGCTGATGCCGCCCTTGCCGCCGCCCATTGGAATTCCCGCCACCGCGCATTTTATCACCATCCAAAAAGCGAGCGCCTTCACTTCGTCCAAATCAACGGTTGGAAAATAACGCAGTCCGCCTTTGTACGGTCCGGCCCAATTATTATATTGGACGCGATAGCCATTAAAAATTTTTTGACTTCCGTCGTCCATTTTTAAAGGAACTTTGACTTGCAAAATCCTGTCCGGCGTTTTCAATAATTCAAGAATATCTTTATTTAAATTCATTACCTTCGCCGCTTTTTCTAACTGCCTGATGGCATTTTCAAAAGGATTGTCTCGCATATATTAAAAATAAAAAATAATAGATAAAAGATACAGATATGAAAAGATAAAAGATGGAAAACAATAGATGAAAAACTTTTTTAATCTTTTATTTGTGTTTATTATTTTTTATCTATTATTTTTTATTTTTTTCGTCCAATCCGGCGCGTCTTCCGCGCCTTTCGCGTTTTGGACGAAGCGCGCGGCCGACAGCCCTGCTTTCGCGCCGTCGCCAGCGGAAATAACGATCTGCTTGAATGGAACATTGGTGATGTCGCCGGCCGCGAAAATCCCGGGCGCGCTTGTTTTCTGTTCATGGTCAACGATAATCTGACCGCGCTCGTCCAGAGCGACCATTCCTTTCAAAAAATCTGTTTTCGGTTCAAATCCAATTTCGATGAATAGACCGTCCATAGCGATTATTTTTTCGACGCCAGATGGAACTTTAAATTTCAAAACCGCTGATTCTAATCGCTCTTCGCCGTTTAATTGGACAATTTCCACGTTCGTCAATATTTCGACGTTTTTCCGCTTTTTAACAGAATCAATCATCACCGCGTCCGCGCGAAATTTTTCACTGCGATGGATTAAATAAACTTTCTTACAAATTTTAGACAGATAATCCGCCGCGTCAAAAGCAGAATTGCCGGCGCCGACAACAGCGACAATTTTGTTTTTAAATAGCGGGCCGTCGCAGGTCGCGCAATAAGTGACGCCGCGGCCGAGCAATTCTTTTTCGCCCGGAATGCCGAGCTGACGGCGCGCCAGTCCAAACGCCAAGATAACGGACAATGCTTCGAAGTCAGCGTCTGCGCTTTTCACCACAAAATTATTTTCTTTTTTTTCTAAACCAACGACTTCAGCGCTACGAATTTCCGTTCCCCATTTTTCCGCCTGCGTTTTGAATTTGAGCATCAAATCAGCGCCGCTGACAGCGTCGAAACCAGGATAGTTCTCGATTTCATCGGTAATCCCTGCTTGTCCGCCGATGTCTTTAGTCAAAATCAATGTTTTTAACGCCCGGCGGCTGGCGTAAAGTCCAGCCGTTAATCCGGCGCACGCGCCGCCGATGATGATAACGTCGTATTTGGTCATATTATAGAATTTAGAATCTAGAAAGTAGAAAATAGAAAGTAGAATTTTGAAACAGATACTCTAACAGGCTTCTATTTTCTAGATTCAATTCGAAATCCGAAATCCTAAACTTTAAACTCTAAATCCGAATATCGAAATTCGAAACAAATGACAAATTATAATTTTTCAAATTACTTTCTTATGTTTGGAATTTAAAACATTGGAAAATTAAAGTTTGTTTAGAATTTTCCGCCAAAGGCGGATCAGCCTCTGGCTGAAGATATTCGAATTTAGAATTTTTCTAAATAAATTACTTAATTACAAATTACGATCTCCCTTCACCTCTTCCAATCTTTTCCGCAGAATTTCTTTATTCTGCAAACCCGACATCCGTTCAACCATTTCTCCGTTTTTAAATATAATCAACGTCGGCACGCTCATTATTCCGTATTTTTCTGTCGCCGCCGGATTGGCGTCAATATCAACTTTGCCGATTTTAATATTCTCACCAACTAATTCCTTTTCCAGTTCGTCTAGAATCGGCCCCTGCATTTTGCACGGCCCGCACCACACAGCCGAAAAATCAACTAAAACAACGCCTGAAAAATTTAACACTTCATCTTGGAAATTCGCGTCAGAAAAAATCATGGCCATAAATTATTTATTTTTTATTGCAATTTTAACGGATTTAACAGAATATTTTCTTATTTCATCCCTCAATCCAATGTCTTGCACGTTTCTAAATTTGAAATTTTTAGAAAAACAGATCTTAATCCCACGGGCGTAAGCCCGTGGATGAAGACTTCCCGCTATCCTCGTGGTAGAATAGCAGTATATGAAATTCTATAGACAAGGACATAGCACATATTATGCAAAGTATCATCTAATATT
>JACRNX010000003.1 GCA_016214755.1 Candidatus Falkowiibacteriota bacterium | reverse complement strand
TTGTGGGGAGACAGTTTTTGGGCAGACGGATATTTTGTTTCAACCCACAGTACGGTTACGGAAAATATAATACGTGAATATATCAAAGAACAGGGTGAAGCCCGTTAATACTGCGGGCTTTAGCCCGCAGTAATTTATTTTTCATTTTTAATTTAATAATATGGGCTTATTCTCCAAAAAAGATTCTGCTGATTTAAATTACGTGGGCGTTGATATTGGCGGCAGCAGCATTAAAATGGTTGAGCTGACGAATAACAACGGCCGGGCGCAATTAGTCACTTATGGATACCTTGAACGATCGCTCAAAGGCGGCGCGAAACTGATTGACGAGCCGGATAAAACAGCGGAATTGATAAAAAGAGTGGCGGAAAAATGCCGCCTGGTGTCAAAGCGGGCTGTCACCGCCTTGCCGGGACCCGCTGTTTTCAGTTCAATTATTTCTTTGTCGGAAATCAGCCGCAAGGATTTGGCGTCGCCGAAAAAAATCACGGCCGCGGTTGAATGGGAAGCGAAGAAGGTTTTGCCTTTGCCGCTCGAAGAAATGATTTTGGATTGGAAGGTTATTGGTTCAGAGGACATCTTGAAAGCGAAGTCAGAGGGCGGAGATGAAAAAATCAAGAATTTGCAGGTGCTCCTGACTGGCGCGGCGAAGGAAGTTGTTTCCAAATATATTGATATTTTTAAAAAAGCGGGTTTGGATTTAATCAGTTTGGAAACCGAATCGTTTTCTTTGGCGCGTGCTTTGGTCGGCAAGGATCGGGCGACGGTGATTCTCGTTGATATTGGCGCGGTGAATACTGATATTTCCGTGATTGAAAATGCTATTCCGCTTTTGAGCCGCAGTTTGGGAATCGGCGGATTAGAAATAACAAAAGAAGTGGCTAACACACTTAATGTCTCATTGGAGCAGGCGGAGCAGTTTAAGCGGGATTTGGCGCAGGAGGAGAGTGTGGAGACGGCAGAAGAATTGCCCGAGATCATAAAGCGGCCGGTGCGAGCGATCATGGATGAAGTCCAATATACGATGAATTTTTATCTGGAACAGCCGGATAATAAAAATAAAAAAATCGAGCGCATTGTTTTATCAGGCGGCACTGCCCAGTTGTTCAATCTGCCGAAACATTTCACCAATCAGCTTGGCATTCGGACATTCATCGGCAATCCATGGGCGCGGGTAATTTACCCCGAGGATTTACAGCCGATCCTCGATAATATCGGTTCCCGTTTCGCCACTGCGATTGGTCTCGCGATGAGGGATATTGAGTAAAGTAATCCGTAATCTGTAACTTGTAATCAGTAATTTTTAAGACAGATTACAAGTTACGAGTTACAAGTTACTGATTACGCGTTTTGTCTTTTTTATATTTTTAACATGACTATCAGCTTATTGCCGGACGAATTACGGCGAAAAGAAGAAGAAGAAAAACAAAAAACAAAGGAGGCGCAAGGCCTGCCTAAGTTTAAATTGCATCTGCCGGATGAAAAAAAGATCCCTCGGCAAGCTCGGGATGACAATGGCGAAGCGCGGAAAGATGAAAAGATAGCGCCAGCGATGGAGTTCGGTGCGGGAGAAACGCCGTCTTTGCGAAAAGGCGTGTTCCGCGTGGTCAAGAGAGACGACCTCCCTCTGTCTCCCTCCTTAGCGAAGAAAGACAACCTCCCCCTAACCCCCTCCTTGGTGAAGAAAGACAACCTCCCCTTTGTCCCCTCCTTGGTAAGGAGGGGAGAATTATCGCAGGCGCCGAAGCAGGAAGTAAAACCAAAAACCCCAGAAATAACAAGACCCAATTTGAAACCGACGGAAGATGGGGCTTATAAAATGCGGATTCCGGAAATAAAAGAAAATTTAAACGAACATGGCAAGCAGATTATCCGCGAAACAACGGATAAAATCGCGGAGATTAAAGAATCAACGCCCTTGTTTGATTTTTTAAAAACAAAAATTGAAACGCTTAAATTTAGGAGGCCGCCGGCAGAAGTCAATTTAATCTCTGACGATTACGCGGCAGTGGCAAGGCTGGAATTTTGGCGCCGGATAAAAGTTCTTATGGCGATAATTTTAATTTTTTGCCTTATCTGCGCCGCGTGTTTTTTCGCCATTAAAATTAAAAGAGCTTCTCTTGCTAAGCAGTTCGTTGATTTATCTTATGCCATTGATCAGACAACGGCGGAGATTAATTCTTTCAGCATGGAGCGGGCGCAAGCGGAAAAAATGAAGGACAGAGCAAGCGTGCTGAAAATTTTATTAAAAAACCATCTTTATTGGACGAAAATTTTTGATTTTTTGGAGCACAACATCAGCGCTAACGTCTATTTCACGAATTTTGTCGCTGAATCCAAGGGCAATATACTTTTAACAGGCGAAGTAAAGAGTTATTCTGACATCGCGAAGCAACTTTATATTTTTGAAAATTCAGAATTATTAAAATCAGCGGTCGTCAATTCCGCCGGCAAAAAGACGAATGTCGGCGCTGGCCCGTCCGCTGGCGGATTGAAGGATATATTGGCAGGAAAGTTGAAAGAAAATACGCTCGCGCCGTCCGCGTCCGGAGAGGGAATTGAGTTTAACGTTGTTTTGACTTTTAAAGACGAGGCGTTGATTAAATAAAAGGGTGATTACGAATTACGAATAACGCTACGAATCTACAAATTAGGAAGTGAGAAGTTAGAGGTTAGAAGTTAGAAGCGAGTATTTCTCCAACATCCAATCGCCAACTTCCAACTTCTAATTTTGTAGATAAGTAGCAGGATTAGTAATTAGTAGTCTATGTTAAATATTGACGGAAAGGACAATTTAGAAACGCAACAAAAAGCAGGGCAAAAAAAGCCGAAGAATAGTTTGATTCGCGGTCTGGAAATTTTTGTTAAGTTTTTTCGACTGATACTGACGGTTTTCCTCGTCGCTTCGCTGATCGGCGCCGGCTGGTTTATTTTTACCGCTTATCGCGGCAATATCGGCGAATTATCCGCGTTAATCGCTGAACGCCAACAGAAATATCAAAACAAAAATCAGGAATTGACGGGACTGAAAGGATTAAAAGTGGATTACGCTAATTTGGCGGATTCAGAGAAAAAAATATTGGAGGCCTTACCGGCGAAAAAGGATTTGCCGGGGCTTTTTGTTCAACTGGAATCACTGGCGAACAAGAACAATATCTCACTAATAAGCGTTGATTTCGCCGCCGAAGAACAAAAATCAAGCGAGCGCCTCCACAAATTATCAATCAATATTGTCACTGACAGCGGCGATTATTTCGCTTTGAAAAACTTTCTCGCCGATACAGAAAAAAATTTACGGCTGACGGACGTGAAAGCGATAAATTTCGATTCAGCGGGCAAAACACTTAATCTGACTTTGAACGTTTATTATTATGAAGAATAATTTGGCGCAAAAAGAAGTAATCCTGTCGGCGTTGTTTTTAGTTTGCGCGATAATCGTTATTGTTCTGGCGTTCTCTGCGAATCAAATTTATTTTAAGCCGCAAGAAAAAAATATCGGTGGGCAAACAGTTATTTCTTTTGAAAAACCGGCTGACGTTGATTTTGGCAAGGAACTGGCAGAGATAAATAAAGATCTCCTGGAAAATGAAAAATTTGACGAACTCGAAAAGCACGGCGATTGGCCCTTAGCGCTTGAAAAAATTAAAGCGGAAAAGAAAAATCCTTTCGACAAAGTTCAAAAATAGATAGAGATGGTTACAAAACTATTTCGTCGCGAAATTTAAGATTTTCAGACGAGACGAGAAAAACCAGCGAAAGGGCTTGAACTGTAATAGAATTACAGTGAAAGTCATTTCGCGCCAGTTTGACGAAGTCGCAGTTGAAAATCTTAAATTGCAGCAGAAGGAGTTTTGTAACCATCTCATAAAGAGCATGCTTAAAGAAACAAATAAAAAGTTATTAAATTTTATATTGAATAAAGGAGGCATAAAAGAAAAGGATGTAGCGGAAGTGGATAATTTATTAAAAAAAGACAATGCGAAAGAGCTCCGGGAAGTGTTGACGAAAGGGGGATTTATTGACGTTGAAAAATTGGCCGAATTTGAGGCGAGTTTTTTTAATTATCCCTATGTAAATTTGATGGCGCGGAAGATTGACGAGGCGGCGCAGAAGCTGTTACCGATGAGTTTGGCGGAACAGCATTTTGCCATTTGCTTTTCAGCAGCAGGAGAAAAATTAAGCATTGCGCTCGCTAAACCAGATGATTATGACACGAGAGAGGCGATTGATTTTTGGGCGTCTTCTAAAGGATATGTTCCGGAATATCATGTTTGTTCGTTTCTTGCCTGGCAGGAAGTGGTAAAAAAGTATGGCGCGTTTAGTGCGGAAGTGGCGACCGCAGTAGGACAGGTGAAAGAGGAGCGGGCGCAAAAAGTAAAAGAAGGAGAGATCTCAACTGAAAATATTGAGGAAGTAATAAAGCGCGCGCCGGTGGCGCAGATTGTTTCCGTGATTGTTAAACATGCGATCGAGAGCCGCGCTTCGGATATCCACATTGAACCATTTGAAAAATCCTCGCGTGTGCGTTTTCGAGTTGACGGGGTTTTACAGACAGTGTTAACATTACCATTTTACGTGCACGACTCGGTCATTACGAGAATCAAAGTAATGTCCAATTTGAAAATTGATGAAACGCGCATTCCGCAAGATGGGCGATTTAAATACGAGACCGCTGAACAAAGATATGATTTGCGCGTTTCTATTATGCCACTTTCCGGTCGGGAAAAAGCGACCTTGCGCATTTTAGATATCTCGGGTAAAGCGTTGACTTTGGAACAATTAGGTTTCAGCGAAGAAATGCGGAAAACTGTTGATAAAGCAGTGGACGCGCCGTATGGCATGATTTTGGTAACCGGACCGACTGGTTCGGGAAAATCAACGACGCTGTTTTCGATCCTTAGCAAGTTAAATGATGATGGCGTGAATATTACCACCCTTGAAGATCCGATTGAATATAATATCCCGGGCATTAATCAGGCGCAGATTCGGCCGGAAGTAAAATTCACTTTTGCTTCTGGTTTGCGCGCGCTGATGCGTCAGGATCCGGATGTGATTATGGTGGGTGAAATCCGCGATAGTGAAACCGCGGAGATGGCGGTGCATGCGGCTTTAACCGGACACAGGCTTTTTTCCACTTTGCACACGAACGACGCTCTTGGTGCGATTCCGCGATTAGTGGATATGAAAGTCGAGCCATTTTTGTTGGCTTCTGTATTGACTTTAATCATCGCTCAGCGGCTTTCAAGAAGGATTTGTCCAAAGTGCAAAGAATCATACGAATTGCCCGAGGACATAATGAAAAAAGTTAAAGAAATTTTAAGCGGTGTCGCGTCGAATGTCTTGCCGCCGGAAATCAATTTAAGTCAAAAATTAATCGGTTGGCGCGGCAAAGGATGCCCTCTTTGCAAGAATTCTGGTTACAGCGGCCGCGTCGTTGTCGCCGAGACATTGTTGATTTCAGAGCGGATGCGGGAAATAATTGCCAATGGCTTTCGCCACGAAGAAGTGAAAAAAGAAATGGAGAACAGGCCGATGCTCACGTTGCTTCAAGACGGCGTGATTAAAGCGTTGCAAGGAATAACGACTTTAGAAGAAGTTATGCGGGTGAGCAAGGAAGAGAAAGAGCAGGAATAAAGTTAAATCCTAAATTCGAAATCCGAAATTCTAAACAAATTTAAATTTTACAATGATTAAATCTTAAACAATTTTTGGAAATTATGATTTGGAGTTTGTTTAGAAATTAGATATTGGAATTTAGAAAAACAGATCTTAATCCCACGGGCGTAAGCCCGTGGATGAAGACTTCCCGCTATCCTCGTGGTAGAATAGCAGTATATGAAATTCTATAGACAAGGACATAGCACATATTATGCAAAGTATCATCTAATATT
>JACRNX010000008.1 GCA_016214755.1 Candidatus Falkowiibacteriota bacterium | reverse complement strand
CGGATGGATATTTTGTATCAACGGTGGGAGTGAATGAAGCAGCAGTAAGAAAATACATTGAAAATCAAGGACGAGAGGATAGCGGGCAAGCGCAGCTTGAAATAGGTTAATGCCACGGGCGTAAGCCCGTGGAAGTTTACGATTTCGGATTTCGAATTTGCTTTAAGTTAAGATTTAGAAATTTTTACATATGCCCTCACTTTGCGAACAAATAAAAACAGAATACGAACAACTTCAAAATTTAAAGGAGCAGTTAGTTTTGGAGTACGAAAAAGTGAAGGACTCGAACGACATGAAAGATTGGTCTGTTGTCAAAAAACTGCAAGTTGAGTGGGAGCATGCTTACGCCAATCTTGAAAAGAAACTTTATGTTTCTGTCGAACGAGCGCGCGAATTGTTGGGCAGAGAGAACGTGTTAGGTCCAGAGGAGATAGAAAACGCGTTTGGATTTAAAGTCAGCGAAGCAGATATCCCGCCTATCCCATATAATCCAGCAGAATTGGAAAAAGCCAGAGAATTGGGCGAACAACTCGTTCTGCGAATCAGCCAAGATAGTGATGGCAATCCGATGACCATGAAACGAATCAATGAAATAATGCAGCCCAGAATGGATGTAGACAATGAAGGCAAACTTCTTCATAATACTGACTGGTGTGAAAATGAAGGTTTTTATCAAAATGATTCTCTTAGGACCGAATGGAGATTAATTGGCGGATCGTTTGTTCCCGACGTAACTTCAGCAAAAGATAAGGAGGGAAGATATACTAAGGGCTCAACAAACAATAATTACGTACATCAAACGCGGCTTTTGCGTGGATATCTCAAATCAATTGATTCATTGACAGAAGCCGAGGGACAGGAATGTTCTGATGAGAAACTTAGACGGTTCTCGGAACAAATGGGCGTGGATTGGGATTCGCAGGAAATCACAGATGAAGAAAAATATAATGAGAACTGGCGAGAGGTTGCTGGTAAACTGCGCTAAGATTAGACGATGAAGAATGCAGAGGATTTTTAGGAAACAATTATGATTGGTCTCGTGCTTCCTCGTCCGGCGGCTACCTCGTGTATGTTGGCTTTGCTAGCTCTTATGGCACGCGTGTCTACGGGTGGGCTCCCGGTATCCGGGATGGCCTTGTCGGCGTCGTTTCGCAACAGTAGTTTCTTCTCCCCCGCAGATCATAATAGTTTTTATGAAGAAGAAGGAAAAAGAAGAATTAGTTTTAATTGTTAAAAATGACAGGGTGAGGCCGATATTGGCGCGGCATCCGTGGGTTTTTTCGCGGGCAATCGTCAATATCCCTGACAGTATTGAGTCCGGCACATCGATTAAGTTAGTTGATGAACAAAATAATTTTTTAGCGCGTGGCTATTTTAATTCGTATTCGCAAATCGCTGTCCGTGTTTGGAGTTATGATGAAAAGAAAGAAGTTGACGCTTCTTTTTTTGTTAAACGGATCGAAGAGGCATATGGTCTGCGGCAAAATTATTTGAACTTGAAAGAAACGAACGCTTTTCGCGTCGTCAATGGCGAGAACGATTTTTTACCTGGACTGATTGTTGATAAATACGCTGATTATTTAGTCGTTCAATTCCATACGCGAGGAATCGAATTTTGGCAAAAGGAAATTGTAGGGGCGCTAATTAAAGTGATGAAACCAAAGGGTATTTATAGCCGCTCGGACATGAAAGTGCGGGAGATTGAAGGCGGAGAAAGAAAGACAGAATTACTTTATGGCGCGATGCCGGATGTCATTGTCATTAAGGAAAACGGACTTAAATTTCAGGTTGAAGTCAAAGTCGGCCAGAAGACCGGATTTTTTTTAGACCAGCGCGATAAGAGGCAGGCGCTGTCAAAATACGTCAGCGGTAGGTCAGTACTAAATTGTTTCGCTTATACCGGTGGTTTTTCTGTTTACGCGCTTGCCGCCGGCGCGAAGGCGGTGACCAATGTTGACGTGTCAGAAGGCGCGTTGGCGGCGGCGAAGAAAAACGTCGAATTAAACAAACTGCCGGTAAAAAAATGCGCGTTCGTTTGCGCTGATGTTAAAGAATATTTGCGGAATGTCCGGTCGGGCGAATTTGACGTAATCATTCTCGACCCACCGGCGTTCATTAAAAATCAGAAAAGCGTTGAACGGGGAATGGCCGGTTATCGCGCGCTCAACGAAGCGGCGATTCGTTTATTGCCGGTAAACGGAATTTTGGTGACTTGTTCTTGTTCTTCTCATCTATCGTTGGCAGATTTTCGTTCGCTGCTCGCTAAAGCCGGGGCGCGTTGCGGCCGCTCGGCGCAAATTTTGGAGACATTCACCCACGGCCTCGACCATCCGTCCGCGCCGGCATTCATCGAAGGAGATTATTTGAAGTGTTTTATCGTAATGGTAAAATAAGACAAAATAAGAAACGGATTATAAGCCGCTTTTTTGTTTGCTTAAAATTTGGTAAAATATTGTTATGATTGAACTCAATACTCCCATCAGCGTTTTGACACGCGTGGGAAAAACCACGGCTGGACGATTAAAAAGAATTGGACTGAATACAGTCGAGGATCTGATTTTTTATTTTCCTTTTCGTTATGAAGATTTCAGTTTGATAAAGAAAATTCAAGACCTGTTGCCGAACGAGCCGGTGACCATTCAAGGGAAAATTAAATTGATCGCCAATCGCCGCAGTTTTCGAAAAAGGAAAATTCTAACCGAAGCGCTTATCAGCAATGAGACCGGTTCAGTGAAAGCGATTTGGTTTAATCAACCATATTTAACCAAGACGTTTAAAGTAGGCGACGCTGTTTATTTGTCGGGCAAATTAGACGAGACGCGGTTCCAATTTATCAGCCCGGAATATGAAAAAGTGTCATTAGACGGCGCGATTCACACCGGCCGGCTGGTGCCCATTTATCATTTAACCGAAGGCGTAACGCAAAAGCAGCTGCGTTTTTTGTTGAAACAAACTTTGCCGGCGCTGAAAGAAATTAAAGATTATTTGCCGAAAGAAATTATCGAGCGCAACAAGTTCGTTGGATTGAACAGGGCATTGTCAGGGATTCATTTTCCGAACAATCAACGAGCGGCAGGGCTGGCTGTGCGGCGTTTAAAATTCGATGAATTGTTTTTGATTCAATTGGCGATTCAATTTATCCGCAAGCAAATTGGCGAAAATAAAGCGGGAAAAATCAGATTTTTGGAAAAAGCGACGAAGGACTTTGTCAGCGGACTGCCATTTAAATTAACCAACGCGCAAAAAAAATGCGCTTGGGAAATCTTGCGCGATTTGGAAACCGAGCGTCCGATGAACCGCTTGCTGGAAGGCGATGTCGGCTCGGGAAAAACCGTGGTCGTCGCTTTAGCCATGCTTAATGCGATTTTGAATGGTTATAAAGTCGTCATGATGGCGCCCACGGAGATTTTAGCTAACCAGCACTATCAGACCTTCAGAAAATTGTTTGAAAAGCAGAAGTTTTCCGTTCTTTTATTTACCGCGGGCAGGAAGAAGAAAGACGGAGAAAAATTAAGCAAGGCCGAAGTGTTGGCATGCTTAGAAAAAGCGGAATTTGATATAGTTATCGGCACTCATGCCGTGATTCAAGAAAACGTCAAAATTAAAGATTTGGGATTGGTAGTGGTGGACGAACAGCACAGATTCGGAGTGGAGCAGCGGAAATCGCTTTTGCTCAAAGAAAAACAAAAAGAATTTGTTTCGCATTTTTTATCAATGACCGCCACGCCGATTCCGCGCACTTTGGTTTTAACGTTGTGCGGCGATTTGGATTTATCCATCATTGACGAGATGCCGCCTGGGCGCAAACCGATTATTACGCGGATTGTTTATGAGCAAGATCGTTTAAAAGCGTACGAATTTATTAAAAAACAAATCGCGGCCGGCCGGCAGGTTTTTGTCATTTGTCCTTTGATTGATCCGTCGGATAAATTGGGCGTGAAATCCGTGAAACAGGAGTTTGAAAAGTTGGACAAGGAAATTTTCCCGGATTTAAAAATTGGATTAATGCACGGCCGCTTAAAAGCGAAAGAAAAGGAAGCGGTAATGTGTGAATTCGTTATGGGAACAATTAAAATTTTAGTGTCCACTTCGGTGATTGAAGTTGGCATTGACGTGCCGAACGCGACGATTATGATGGTCGAAGGCGCGGAGCGTTTTGGCTTGGCGCAATTGCATCAATTCCGCGGCCGCGTCGGCCGCGCCGGGCATCAGTCGTATTGTTTGCTCTTCAGCGAAAGCAATTCAGAGTTGACGCGGAAACGCCTGCGTTATTTGGAGGATTGCGTTGATGGATTCAAATTGGCGGAAAAGGATTTGGAATTGCGCGGCCCGGGCGAAGTTTATGGCTTGCGGCAGTCGGGCTTGCCGGATTTGAAAATTGCCAGCTTATCGGATGTTGAGTTAATCAGTTTGGCTCAAAAAGAAGCCAAGGGTTTAGTTGAAAATAAAAAAATGACGCCTGAGCTTGAGCAGGCGCTTCGAAAGAATAATATTTCAATGCATTTTGAGTGAGATAAAGTTTAAATAAAACTTAATACTTTTACTGCTTCCATGCTGTGAAGCATGAAAGCAACAAATTTATATGGGACGATACGACGAAAAAAGAATTTCGTACGCGAAGCAAGAACGTTTGCTGAATTTATTTTGCGACACGATTTGCGATCTTAACAACAAAATTGCGATTCGAAATTTTTTGAAGGATTTGCTTAATCGCAATGAGCGCGCAATGTTGGCTCGACGTTTATTGATCGCGGAAATGCTATCTGACAAACGTTCTTACAGGGAAATTTCTGAACGTCTGCGTTGCGGGTCGGCAACAATATCCAGAGTACAACGTTGGCTTAATTTCGGAAGGGGCGGGTATCAGGCTGCTATCCGATTAAGAAGGGACGTCAACAGGTAAAAAAGACCGCGCTTTCATGCTTCACAGCATGGAAGCGTGAAGGCGAAATAAAAAATAACGCATTTTAGCGCGTTATTTTTTCATTATTTTACTCTATCGCCTCTTTTAAATTTTTCACCATTCGCAGTTTAATTTTAAATTCTTTATTGATTTTAATATTGGGAATGATCGCGTTTTTAAAGCCCAACTTTTCCGCTTCAGAGATTCTTTTTTCAATGTTACTGACGGAACGAATTTCGCCGCCCAAGCCGAGTTCGCCGATGGCGGCCGTGTCGGACGGGACGGGTTTGTTTTTCAAAGCGGAAACAATGGCCAGCGCGACCGCCAAGTCAATCGCGGGTTCATTGACTTTTATGCCGCCGACGATATTGAGATGGATATCTTGATTATTGAGATTTAATCCCGCGCGTTTGAAGAGAACAGCGCAAATCATTTGCAGGCGATTCAAATCATAGCCAGAGGTTTTACGTTGTGGATAACCAAAAATCGTGGGCGTGACCAGCGCTTGCACTTCGATCAAAAACGCGCGCGTTCCTTCCATAAAACAGCTAATCGCTGAACCAGCTGAATCCTCGTGCGCTTGCGATAAGAAGGCGCGCGTCGGGTCTTTTACTTCAATTAGTCCGGCGTTGGTCATTTCAAACACGCCAATTTCATTGGTCGAGCCAAAGCGGTTTTTTGTTGAACGCAGAATACGGAAATCATGGAATTCGTCGCCTTCAAGATAGACGACGACATCAACTAAATGCTCGAGCGTTTTTGGGCCGGCGACCGTGCCGTCTTTGGTAACATGGCCGGTGATAATAATCGGGATGTCGTTTTTTTTCGCGACCCCAATAAGTTTTGCCGTGCAGGCGCGAATTTGATTGACCGCGCCTGCTTCTGATTCCACTTCGTTTGAATACACAGTTTGAATTGAATCAATAATCGCTAAAGCGGGTTTGACGCTGGCAATCGCCGCGCCAATTTCTTCGATATTTGTTTCTGAAAGAAATTTTAAATTTTTCGGCTGATAGTTTAAACGTTCAACGCGCAACTTGGTTTGAGGCGCGGATTCTTCGCCTGAAACATAAAGAAGGGGACTGTCTGCCCCCTCCAATTGTTTTATTATTTGCAGACAGAGCGTTGACTTGCCGATGCCCGGTTCACCGCCGAGTAAAATTAAACTGCCTTTGACAATGCCGCCGCCGAACAATTCGTCAATTTCCGCGATGCCCGTCTTCATCCGCTCGAACTTGTCCGACGAGATGACGGTCAAATCAACCAGCTTGTTTTGGTCGAACTTTAAATTGTCATCCTGAGCGAGCGAAGTGAGTCGAAGGATTGATTCTGTTATTGTTCCCCACGCGCCGCAATTCAAACATCGTCCCGACCATTTGGGAAATTGCGCGTCGCATTTGGAGCAGATGAAAATTGTTTTGGGTTCATTTTGCATATGATACTAATGTCCGGAACTGCCAATACTTTCACTGCTTTCTGATACAGAGTCTGAATAGGTGACATTTCCGCTCGTTTCCCATCCTGGTTTATATGTAATAGTACATGAATTGTAAATTTTTTTAATACGACCTAAACCGCTTTTATAAATGCATTGATTGGAGACGCAGGTTCCGCCACCTTTACAACCTTGTCCGTTTGAGAAACGACATGTCTCTGGTCCTTCACCTGAAATTAGTGAGCAAGAATTACAATATGCTTGTCCTACTGCAAGTTGATTAGACTTCGGACATTCGCCGTTCTCAATCGCACATTGATCAAATTCTTTTTCCCCTTTGGCTTTACAAGTTTTCGCTGCTTTTTGACTTTTCCAACATTTCGTAATATCGGTACTTGATTCTACTAATTGTCCTCCGCCAATTGAAATCATCGCGTGGCCGTCTTTCCATAAGTAGCCGACGGGAATTTTTTCCGCAGGAAAATCAGTACATGGTTTTGTTATCCAAGTTGATTTTTCTAAAGCGCTTTTTCCACCATTTGCGCTGCCGCTCATTTTTGTATTGCAACCGGCCAATCGGAGAATGCGAAAAGCAGTTGAAGCGCAATGACATGGTCCTTGACAAACTTTCTTAGTGATTAAAGTTTTTGCTACTGAGATAATTTCTTGCGGTGTGCAAGTACCGGCAATATTCAAACTTCCAAATTGGCCAGCTACAAGCAGTTCTGGATTTTGACCTACTGAAATTTCGGCGTTAGTAATATCTATTGAATCAGTGTAGACATCTGCGGATGATTCGTCCGGAAATTCAACTCCTTTTATAGTTTTCGTCCGGAAATTCAACTCCTTTTATAGTTCCAATGCTTAGAGTGCTTAATTGTGTCAAATTCGGATTGATGGTATTTAAAATTAAATGCGACGATAAAAGCAAGACAAGGCCGATAATCGCGCCGAAAATCAGAGAGCCAGCTTTTTTTACATTGTTCGGGATGCCGCCGGCAGTCAGGTAAAGAATACCGCCGATCATTATCACGATGACCGCCAGAATTGAACCAATAATAATGGCGTAGCGGTAAACGGCAATAATGTACTGGGCCATCCAAGGAATGGAAACAGCTTCTCCGGGCGTAACCATTGCCGTTGAAAACGGCTGGAGCGTGTCAAAAGGGACATTGATTTTTGGTGGCTGGAGCGGATAAGGCATCTGTTTTGAATCATCTCCTCCGGCCGCTTCTTTTGCTTTTTGCGCGGCTATTTGTCCGACAGAGAAAGGCGATTGGATGCCTTTGGTGTCGCTTTTACAATAGGCCAAATCATTGCTTGTGTCATTAGGAACATTGCATGTCCATGTTTCTCCTTGATCTTTGCCGTATGTTTTCTCACAGTCAGTCGCGTTGCCGCATACGCAGAAATTATCTTCAGGAAGGTCAATATCGCTATCCATGCACATGCCGACCGCGCAATCATCATCATTTTTGCAGTTTGTTCCCATTGGCGAATCGCCGGCGAGGAGCGATGTCGTCGGAAAGAATAAAATGATTAACGCGAATAAAAGGAAAATTTTTTTCATGTTTGTTTTATTATGAGACGATAGGGAACGCCTGCCTACCGGCAGGCAGGCATATATGCGTTCCTTACATTTTATTTCAGGGAACAAAAATTTTTGTTCCCTGCGTTATTGCAATTTCATCATGTGCAACTCCTGCGTTGTTTTGTCCGTAAAATACAATGTCGCGCCGTCTTCGGAAACCTGCATTTTGTCAATCGTGTAATCAAATTCCGGTTCGGCGACAAAGCTTTTGACGCCGGTCTCAAGGTCAACTTTATAAATATAATCAGGCGTGTTGTCAGCGAGAGACGGCACCAAACCCGCGCCCTCCGGCATTTGTTTCGGTACGGCGCAGTACAGCGTGTTCGCGCCACTGAAGGCGCATTTGTTAATCCAAGTCGAAAGCTTTAAACTATTATGATTGTAACCGATATTGTCGCCGGCCGCGTCAACGACATAGAGCTGGGGTTTATTTTCCGAAGAAACGCTGTATGAATTATAAACAAGTTTATCGCCGGCCGGCGCCCATTTGGTTTCCACGCCATAGCCGTTGACAGTAATGGCTTTGAAGTTTTCTCCGTTTTGCCCCAAGAAAAATAGTTTGCTGGTATTAACGCTTTTTCCGGTTTTGTATTGGGCAACCATTTGTCCGTTCGGCGACCAATCAATTTTAAAATTATTAACGTCGTCGCCGATGTATTCAATGTATTTTTGGCCTGAACCGTCCGCGTTAGCGACCGCTAAAAAGCGATACTCTGGATTCGCGGTCATGTCTTTGAAAGCGATTTGATTGCCGGATTTACTGAAACTGAATTCCGTCCAATCCTTCGGCAAGGTAATTTGTTTGTCGCTGTCAAAATTATAAAGGACGTTGGAACCGTCGGGAAATTCCATAATCGCTTGTTCTTTCTTCGGCGACCAAGATATGTTTTTGACGTTTTTGTAAACGTGTTCATTCAGTTGCTTTTTATCTCCATCTCGGTCAATGGCGTAAAATCGGCCGTCTTTGGAATTATAGGTTATGGCTGAGCCGCCGTCTTTGTCTAATGTCAAGACGCCCGTCGGCTCAAAATTCAAGGTAGCGATTTTGGTAACGCCTCCTTTGGCAATTTCATCAACTTTTTTTTCAACAGCCGCTGGTATTTTGGTAATCGGTTTTTCCGGTTTCGCTTCTGGTTTAATCACCACGCCCGGTTTGGGTGCGACGCCCGCCTCGGGCGCGCCTTCTTTTGGCGCTGGCAGTTGGCCTAATTCTGGTTTTTCCGGCGCCGGCGCGGTTGGCATTGTTGGTTTGAAAAATAAAAAGTAAATGGCGTATCCCGCGCCGATAATAACCAGAACAAAGCCAATGGCAATGGCTAATTTTTTCCAGTTGAGGTTTTGAAAATTGAACATATTAAGATTTAAGATTAAAGATTTAAGATAAAAAATGTAAAACGAAAAATGAAAAATCACAATTAAAATTGAAAAACATAAAATTTTTTGATTTTTTGTTTCAGTGTTTTAGTGTTTCAGTGTTTTTTTGCTTTAATTTTTTATTGCAACGCTTGAAGAACGCCGATGACGATGAACACGGCGACAATCAGCGGCAAGAAAAGAATAAAAAGCATCATAAGATAGCCGCAGCCGATGGCGCAGCAAAACGCTTTGTCGGTATTTTCCTCGCCGATCATTTTGTCAACCGCGTCGTAAACAACGGAAGCGGCCTCCACGTCCAACGCGATTCTAACGATTGTGCCGATTAGTCCGGTTATTGAAGAGCAGGTTTTTTTAGGAATCCGCAGTAGCGTCTTAGCTAGAGAAGGAGGCATTTGTTTACTTGCTTCTTCCTGTTCGTCTTTGCCGCCTTTTCCCTCCTTTTCCTCTTGCTCTCCGCTCTCTTCGTCTTTTTGACTTGCTTCGTTGTCTTCTCCTCCTTCATCTTCTCCTTCTTTTTCGTCCTCTTTCCCTTCGTCTTCATCCCTTTGTTCATCTCCTTCTTTTTCTTGACCTCCCGCGCTTTCTCGATTTTCTTCATCTTCTTGTCTATCTTCAACTTCTTGCTCTGTTTCGTTTTCTTCGCTTTCTTTACTTTCTTCGTCCTCGTCATTTTTCTGATTCTCTCCGACTTCCTCGCTCTTTTCCGTCTCCTCTTTTTCGCCCCCTTCGACTTCATTCTCCTCCTCAACATTTTTCTCTTCCTCGGCATCTGCTGTCTCTTCTCCTTCGTTTTCTTCTTCCTCAAAATCATCGTTTTCTTCAACTTCCTCTTCAGCATCCGCGTTTTTTGTCGCTTGAATTTGTTGCTGTTGCAAATCGCGTTTGCGCTGTTGTTCAACGTCAGCAGTCGAAGGCGGATTTGTCTTGGTGCCTGGCGCTGAATTTGTTTGAGGTGTTTGCGCTGTTGGCATTTTATTGAATTAAAATATCATTATTAGCAAACAGGACTTTAAAACATTTTGTTTGGCCTGACATTATTTTTTCCACCAGCGGTTGTTCGATTCGCTGTTTGAGAACATTTTTCACGCCGCGGGCGCCGGCGTTTTGTTCAGCCGCGAGGGCGGCCAAAAAGTTTACGACCTCTGGCGAGATTTTTAGTTCAATGCCTTTGGCCAATGATTTTTCAGTCAGCCCTGCGACTGATTGTTCGGCGATTAATTCTAAAGCAGAGTTAGTTAGTTTGTTGAAAATAATAATGTTGTCCAGCCGATTGACGAACTCGGGTTTAAATTGTTTTTTAAGTTCAGGCAGAATGGTCTCGCGGGTTTCTTCAGCGACGGATTCCTCGCCAAATCCCATTTTGCTTCCGCTAAATCGCTCGCTGAAAATGTTGGAAGTCATGATGATAATGGCATTTTTGAAATTTATTTTTTTTCCAACAGCATCGGTCAAATGCCCGTACTCCAAAATTTGGAGCAGGAGATCGAGCACATCTGGATGAGCTTTTTCGATTTCATCGAGGAGAATCAAGCAGTAAGGATGTTTTTTGACTAAATCAGTAAATTTATTTCCTTCGCGGTAACCGACATAGCCAGCCGGCGCGCCAATGAGCTTGGAAATTTGGAATTTTTCATTGAATTCCGACATATCAACGTGGATAAACGCTTCTTTGTCGGAAAACAGAAATTCGGCAAGTTTTTGTCCGGTAAAGGTCTTGCCCACTCCCGACGGGCCGAGAAAAAGGAAAGAGGCGAGCGGCCGGTTTTCATCGCTTAATCCCAATTTCGCGTAAGAGATGGTCTGCACGATTTCATCAATTTGTTGATTTTGGCCGATGATTATTCTTTGTACTTCTTCTTTTATTCGGTTGAGTTGCTCGTATTCAGATTTTTCCAGTTCCAAAATAGGGATGCCGGTTTTTTGCGAAATCAAATTCAAAATATCTTTTTTCGAGACAGCGGCGGGAAATTTCGCTTTCTGTTTTTCCCGTTCATCGCTTTTCGATTTTATTTGCAAGGCGAGCCGTTTTTCTTTTTCTTTTATTTTTAAAGCGTGATTAAAATTTTCTTCCGCCACTGCTTTTTCTTTTTCTAATTTCAATGATTTCAATTGTTCTTCGAGCTTATGCAGTTCACGGAGCGCCTCGTCTTGCGCCTGCTCCTTGATTTTCACTTTCGCCGCTGCCTCGTCAATTAAATCAATCGCTTTATCCGGTTGAAGTTTGTCTTGAATATAGCGATTGCTCAATTCCACCGCCGTCGTCAGCGCGTCGTCCGCGAACGCTACTTGATGAAATGTTTGATAATTTTCTTTAACGCCCTGCAAGATTTTGAGCGTCTCGTCGGTTCCCGGCTCGCAAAGGTAAATCGGCTGGAAGCGACGCTCCAGCGCCGGGTCGGTTTCAATATGTTTTTTATATTCTTGAGGAGTGGTGGCGCCGATGCAGCGCAGTTTGCCGCGCGCCAGTAGGGGTTTCAGCATGTTGGCGGCGTCCAGCGAGCCATGGGCCGAGCCAGCGCCGATGATATTGTGCAGTTCGTCAATAAATAAAATAATATTTGGGTCGCGCTCCACCTCGTCCATTATCGCTTTGAGCCGATTTTCAAATTCGCCGCGATAGATCGTGCCGGCGACGATTAAGCCCATATCCAGACATAAAATTTTTTTATCCAGCAGGATCAGCGGAACTTCGGCGGCGCTGATTTTTTTCGCCAGCCCTTCGACTAAAGCGGTTTTGCCAACGCCGGCTTCGCCCAAAATCAATGGATTGTTTTTGTCTTTGCGGCATAAAATTTGAATCATCCGTTCAATTTCCTTTTCGCGGCCAATGACCGGATTGACGTTTTTTTGGTAAGCCGGGTCGGTGAGGTCAGCGGCGAAACATTCGAGAGCGGATGGCGGCGCGTCGAGGCCTGGTCCGGCGCCTCTCATTTTTTCGAGATTGAGCTGGAAGATTTTTGAAAAATTCGGCAAATGCGAACTGCTTTTAAGAACAGTCTCCAAGTACTTTTTTATTTTTTCAACTGGCAGATTCGAAGGATTTGACTTTTCGTTTGATGAGGTAAAAAAAGCGGCGAGCAGATGTTCGGTGCCGATGTATTGATGCTGGTTTTTATGCGCGATGGACCCCGCGCGTTGAAGGATTTCTTTCGCTTCTTTAGATAACGCCGCGTTCGCGAAAACTTTAGGCGTATCTTGTTTTTCAAAATCAGGAGTTGAAGCTGTTTGTCCTAAGTTTGCCCCACTGTTAGCCGAACGGGTCGAGGACTCAGCCCTTTTTTTAATAAGCGGTTTTACTTGAGCGAGAATATCGAAAGCCAGCCCGCCTTTTGTCTGTTCGAGCGCGGATAAAAGATGGCGCGGCGCGATTTCAGCGGACTTTTCTCGCTGGCAGATTTGAGCCGACTTTTTAATTGTTTCAATCAACTTTTGGGAGAAGAAGTTCATAATTCAAAACAAGCAAACGTTTAATTGAGGTCATCTCAAAACCCCATATTCTGCTGCAATTTCTAAATTCTGGCTGCAAATTGTTCAAAGCTCGTCAGCTTAATTTAATCATTAAACCTCCTCACTTTTCACAATTTTCGCACAGAATTTAGAAATTTCGCGACGAAAGAGGGTTTTGAGATGACCTCATTGTCTGTTTTATTGCTTTTTCCATATTTTGCGCTATTATTGTATAATACAAATAGCGGGAAGTCAAAAATGATACGGATTACGCCTGCCTGCCGGCCATAAAGCTGTAAAGCTTTACGGCTATAAAGCTTTAAAATTCTACAACCTACCTACTACAACCTACCCACTACCACCTACAACCTTTACTATATGCAAATTAATCAATCAATTTTCAAGGCCTATGATTTTCGGGGCGTGTACCCGACACAGCTTGATGAGGAAATAATGGAACGCATCGGCCGCGCGTTTGTTGAATTTTTAAACGCGCAAGAAATTTTAGTCGGCTGGGACGCGCGGATTTCAACTCCAGCGCTGTCAGCGGCGTTCATTAACGGTGCGGTCAAACAGGGCGCGAAGGTTATTACCCTTGGTCAAATCAGCACCGATACTTTATATTTTAGCGCCGGAAAATATAATTTAGCCGGCGCGATGATTACTGCTTCGCACAATCCCAAAGAATGGAATGGCGTTAAATTTTGCCGAGCCGGCGCAGAACCGATTGGCGGAGATTCAGGGCTAAATGAGATAAAGCAAATAGTTCTTCAGGGCGAATTCAGCGCCGCCAGCATTGGTTCAGTTGAAAAAAAAGACGGAATATTGGATGAATTTCGAGAACATTGCTGGCGGTTTGTTGATGTTACTAAATTCAAACCGTTGAAAATCGTTGTTGACGCTGGCAATGGCATGGCCGGCAAACTCGCGCCCGCGATTTTTGACGGACTACCGTGCGAAATCGTGCCGTTATATTTTGAGTTAGACGGAAATTTTCCGCATCATCAGCCGAGCTCGATTGAAAAGAGTAATAATCTGGACTTAATGGCAAAGGTGAAAGAAGTTAAAGCGGATTTAGGACTGGCGTTTGACGGCGACGCTGACCGCGTTTTTTTCATTGATGAAACCGGCGAAATGCTTGATAGTTCTTTTGTGACGGCGCTGATCGCGAAAAAAATGCTGGAGAATAATCCGGGCGGAAAAGTAATTTACACCGTGACCGTGAGCAAGGCAGTGCCGGAGACGGTCAAGAAGATGGGCGGCGAGGCACTATTGTGCCGCGTCGGACATTCATTCATTAAGGGTTTGATGAAAACATCTGATGCGGTTTTCAGCGGCGAACATTCTGGCCATTATTATTTTCGCGACAACTATCGCGCGGACAGCGGCATTATCGCCGCGCTTATTGTGATGGAAATGTTGAGCGCGTCCGGCCGCAAGATGTCTGAATTGATAAAGGAATTTCAGACATATTATAAAATCGAAGAAACGAATTCGACGGTAGCGAATAAAGACGCGGTAATTGCGCGTTTAAAAGAAAAATATCAAGGACATTTGACGCAGGAATTCGACGGCGCGACTTTTGAGTTCGATGATTGGTGGTTTAACGTCCGACCGTCAAACACTGAACCTGTTTTACGGCTGAATTTAGAAGCGAAGACAAAGGAATTGATGGATGAAAAGACGGAAGAGGTTTTGGCGAGTATTCGTGATCAGTAATTCGTCACTTCGACTGCCCCCGATGTACGTTGGGGTCGATCAGGGTGACAGGGGACTTAGAATCCGTAATTTGGTAATTAAGTAATTAGGTAATTTATTTAGAGTTTAAAGTTTAGGATTTCGGATTTCGAATTTGCTTTAAGTTAAGATTTAGAAATTTTTATATTATGTCCGCGCTTTGCGAACAGATAAAAACAGAATACGAACAGCTTCAAACGCTCAAAGAACGGCTTGTTTTGGAATACGAAAAAGTAAAGGACTCGGACGACATGAAAGATTGGTCTGTCGTCAAAAAACTGCAAGCCGAGTGAGAAATTGCTTACGCCAATCTTGAAAAGAAACTTTATGTTTCCGTTGAACGAGCGCGCGAATTGCTTGGCGGAGAGAACGTGTTA
>JACRNX010000068.1 GCA_016214755.1 Candidatus Falkowiibacteriota bacterium | reverse complement strand
TTTCTTTTACTTGGTATTTTTCCTTATATTCAACCTTTTGCAAAGCCCGTCTGTCATACCTTTCCCATTCAAAGGCGAGCAGTTTTTCTTCCAGCGCGTCGCTTTTCTTTTCCAGTTCTGCCTTTAATTTTTTTGCTGCGATTAAATCTCCGGTTTCCATCGCTTTTTGATATGCCAAATCAAGCTCCTGTTTCAGGGTTTCAATGTCCTCGAATTCGATTTTAACTTGTTCGCATTTGGAAAACATAATTTTTGCCATTAATTAGAATTAATTAGAGTCGAGATTTTAAAAGATTGCATAGCTCCAAAATCTAACGCAACATTATTGGCGCGGAGCTGCCATAATATTGCATTAGAAGTTAGAATCCAAGTTTATTATTTTTAATTTTTATTTAAATCAATGGTTTACCTGTCATTTCCTCCGGCACGTCAATCCCCATCATTTTCAAAATCGTCGGCGCGACGTCGGATAAAAGCCCGATTGGCTGAACCAAACTCAAATCATGGCCGACGAGCTCAACGTCTTCAATCGTCTTTCCCTCGTGCTGGGCGCTGATAACGATAAACGGGACGGGATTCGTGCTGTGCTCTTTGTCCATTTCGCCTGTCTGCAAATTCACCAATTCCTCCGCGTTTCCATGGTCAGCGACGATGAACGCCGCGCCGCTCTTGGATAAAATTAATTCAACTATTTCTCCCAAACATTTATCCGTCGTTTCTATCGCTTCAATCGTCGCTTTCGGGTCGCCCGTGTGGCCGACCATGTCTGGATTAGCGAAATTCAAAATAATAAAATCATGTTTTTCTTTCAAAATTTCAGCCACTAATTCTTGCGTCACTTTTTTCGCCGACATGGCCGGCGCTTCCGCGTAAGAAGCCACTTTCGGCGACGGGACGACAATGCGGTCTTCGCCGGCATACGGTTCTTCCACTCCGCCGCCAAAGAAAAAAGTGACGTGCGCGTATTTTTCCGTTTCCGCGATATGCAATTGGCGAAGCCCTTTTTCATTTAAAATTTTAGATAAAGACGTACGAATTATTTCTTTCGGAAACGCTGTTTTTACCGGCAACCCCGCTTGATATTCTGTCATGGTGGCAAAGAATAAATTTTTTAATTTGTCTCTGCCGAACTTATTGAAATCATCCGAGACAATGGCCTGCGTTAATTGCCGCGCGCGGTCGGCGCGGAAATTGAAAAAAATCACCGCGTCATTATCCGCGATCTCCGCCATTGGCGCGTCTTCTTTGCCGATGACCACGGGCACAAATTCCTCGTCAAATACTTTGCGCTCATACGACGCTTCGATCGCTTTTTCCGCGGTTTTAAAATATTCCTCGCTTTTGCCTTGAACCAAAGCGAGATATGTTTTTTCCACTCGTTCCCAGCGATTGTCCCTGTCCATCGCGTACATGCGTCCATGCAAGGTCGCGATTTCACCAATGCCTATTTCATCAATTTTGTCTTCAAGCTCCTTGATAAATCCCTTACCGCTGTTGTACGTTGAATCGCGGCCATCGAGAAACGCGTGGATATAGACTTCTTTCATTTTTTGTTTTTTCGCCAATTCCAAAAGCGCGTAGCAATGGGTATTCATGCCATGAACCTTGCCTTGGCTGACAATGCCCATCAGATGTAATTTTGAATTGTGTTTTTTCGCGTGTTCGATCGCTTCCAGAAACGCTTTGTTTTCGAAAAACATTTTGTCTTCAATCGCTTTGTCAATCCGCGGCAAATTCTGGTAAAAAACTTTTCCCACTCCCAAATTCAAATGTCCAACTTCGGAATTTCCCATTTCTCCCCACGACAAACCGACCGCTTCGCCGGACGCCAGCAAAGTCATGGCCGGATAATGAGCAACGTATTTATTGAAATTCGGAATTTTCGCTTTGCTGATCGCGTTGCCATCAGACGCCGGTGCCACGCCCCAGCCGTCTAAAATAATTAAAGCAATTGGCTTTGGAATTTTTTGCATAATGAAAAAATCTGTTACAAATTACAAATCACTACAAATGTTACAAATAAATGCCCTCATCGCGCGTCCCTTTTATATTGTTTTCTTGATTTTTTGTTTTTTTGTCTCTCCATCAAATTCCGATTTAGAATCCGCGGCGTTTTCAATCCAAACAATTTATAAATCGTCGGGGCAATATCAGCCAGCGCGCCTGTTCGTAATTTCACATTCGCATGTTGTCCGCTGACGAAAATAAAGGGCACCGGATTTATCGTGTGTTCTGTCCAAACCTCGTTAGTTTTCAAATCAATCATCTTCTCCGCGTTGCCGTGGTCAGCGGTTATAATTATAACATTTTTTTTCCTTAACGCGCAATCAACAATTTTGCCCAAACAAACGTCAACATGCTCGATGGCGCGAACTGTCGCTTCCAAATTCCCGGTATGCCCGACCATGTCGGGATTGGCGAAATTCACGGCGATGAAATCATGTTTATTTTTTCGGATTAGACCTATGACTTTTTTCGCGATTTCATAAGCCCGCATTTCCGGCTTCTCGGCGTAATTGCGAATTTTGAGGGACGGAATCCGCACGCGCTCCTCGCCGTTCACCGGGTCAGCGTAACCGCCATTAATAAAGTAGGTCATGTGCGCGTATTTCTCCGTTTCGGCAATATAAATCTGCTTTTTATCTTTCAACAGCATCGGCAAAGTCGCTTTAATGTCTTTGCTCGGAAAAGCGGTTAAAATATCATCAAGGTCAGGCCCGAAATCAGTCAAGGCGCAAAACTTTAAATTTTCAGCCACGCGCGAACGCCGAAATGCGCGCGGACTTAACTGATTGAAATTTTTTTGAACGAAACATTTCGTGAGCTGGCGCGCGCGGTCTGACCGCAGGTTGAAAAATATGACGCCGTCATTATCCCTAATGCGGGTTTCGCGGCCTTGTTTTTTACTGTTGCAAATTATTGCCGGTTCGATAAATTCATCGGTAATTTTTTGATTGTAAGCGTCAGCAATGGCGTCGCGATAATCACGGAAACAATGGCAATGCCCGCCAGCCAAACATTCATACGCCTTTCGCGTCCGCTCCCAATTTTTTCCGCGGTCCATGGCGAAAAATCTTCCCATCATGCTCGCGATAACCGCTTTACCGTAAATATTTTTTAGCACCTTATCAATTATTTCCAAAGCGGAAAATTGCGGGGCGTCGCGGCCGTCGGTAATCAAATGAAGAAAAATTTTTCGCAGTCCGCGCGCGTACGCCAAATTGACTAGCGCGTACAAATGGTCATGCGACGAATGCGGGCTATCTGCGCCGGACACTATGCCGAGCAAATGCAAAGCAGAATTATTTTTCCGGACATGTTCAATGAGCGTTTTGAGGGCCAAATTTTTTTGAAAACGGCCATCGCTGATCGCTTCGGAAATCAAAAGCGAATCCTGCGGCACGCGCCGGCCGGCGCCGATGTTCATGTGGCCGGCTTCGGAATTTCCGACTTGATTATCCGGCAAACCAACAGAATGGCCATGGGCTTTCAAAATTGTGTGCGGATATTTTTTCCACAATTCATCAAAATTCGGCTTGCGCGCCAATTCAATGGCATTGCCTCGATTTTTCGGCGCCATTCCCCAGCCGTCTAAAATGATTAAGACAATATGCTTGGTACTCATAAGAATTAAAATCAAAAACCAAATCACAAAGGATCAAGAGAGAAGAAACTAACGGAGCGAAACGACGCCGACACTGCTATCCCGGTTATCGGGAGCCCACCCGTAGACACGCGTGCCATAAGAGCTAGCAAAGCCAACATACACGAGGTAGCCGCCGGACGAGGAAGCACGAGACCAATCATAATTGTTTCCTAAAAATCCTCTGCATTCTTCATCGTCTAATCTTAGCG
>JACRNX010000067.1 GCA_016214755.1 Candidatus Falkowiibacteriota bacterium | reverse complement strand
GTGGGGAGACAGTTTTTGGGCAGACGGATATTTTGTTTCAACCCACAGTACGGTTACGGAAAATATAATACGTGAATATATCAAAGAACAGGGTGAAGCCCGTTAATACTGCGGGCTTTAGCCCGCAGTAATTTATATTTTTTATTATTCTTAATCTAATTTTTTATGGCAGAACATTGGATGGATGACGAGAATTATGAAATCGAGCTCAAACGTTTAAAAGAAAGCGGCGGGCTTGATAAAGTTGCGAAATTAATTAAAAGCCAGGCTGACGTTTGGATAAAACGGAGCAGCGGCGCGTGGCAAAAGGGCAAAACGTGGGTCACGGAGCATGATGGCCTCATGGTTGGCGTTAAATGGTATGATGAAAAAAGAGGAAAGGTGCTTGGCAAATACGTGAACACCGCTGATTTTCTTCAATGGCAAGAAAAGGATCATGGAGAAAGAGAGTTGATAAAATAACTTTGTCATGCTTCGAGAGCCTCAGCATGACAAGAGTTCCTTTGTCACCCTGAGGCTCTCGAAGGGTGACAATAATTTATGTTTAGAAGGCAATTGATTTGTAAGGACTGCGGGCCCCTGCCCGCCAGCCATTTTGAAAAATACGTGGAAAGTTTTGTTGATTTTTTTTTACCGAAAATTGACGTTCGCTGGTTTGGGAAGATTGACTGGATTTTCGAAAGGTTTTTTTTAGTTCTCGGCATTTTCAAAAAGGAACAATGCTTTCCGTATGATAAGGTCTCGTTGCGCAGCACGGTGTTTATTGACGAAGCGAAGAAGCGGGGGATGGAATTCTGGGCGCTCAAAAGCCCGTTTTGTTACATCAACGCGTTTCAGATGAAATGGCGCGATAAAATTTTCTCGTTCGAAGGATTGCCGAGGGTGGAATTTCTTGAAGGTAAAAAAAGCCGATTGATTGATGATAAAGCAGGGGTGAAACGCGTTCTGTCAGAAAATAATATTCCGACGCCGGCTGGCGCGGTTTTTTGGTTTTGGCAAAAGCGCAAAGCGTTGAAATATGGTTTGAAACTCGGATTTCCGTTGGTCATCAAGCCGCGCTCTGGCTCTATCAGCCATCATGTTACATTCGACATTAAGAACGAAAAAGAATTGGAAGCGGCCATCAAACGGGCGGTCGCGTACGAGCCGACATTTATCGTCGAGAAATTTTTACCAAGCGCAAAGGTATTCCGAGTGACTGTTGTTGATAAACAGCATTTAGCCGCGGTTGAGAGAATTCCGGCGCACGTGACTGGCGACGGCGCGCATTCAGTCCACAGTTTAATTGAAATAAAAAATCAAGACGCGCGCCGAGGCAACCCAAAACAAAAAGATACGACGCTTTACAAATTGGTTGTTGACGAGACGAGCGCTGAACTGCTCGCCGCGCGCGGCGTTGATTTTGATTACGTGCCGCTTGACGGTGAAATAATCTATCTGCAAAAAAAAATTATTTTGGACTTGGGCGCGGACTTGCGCGAAGTGACGCCGCTTATTCATGAAGACAATCAGGCGTTGTTCAGAAAAGTCGCGTCGCTTTTCGAAGTTAGTTTAGTCGGCATTGATTTTTTGGCGGAGGACATTGGGCGTTCGTGGAAGGAGCAAGTATGTGGTATAATCGAATTGAACAGTTTGCCGTATATTGACATGCATCATTTTCCGACTTGGGGCGAACCAGTGAACGTCGCCGGTTATGTCTGCGGTTTAGTCGAAAAATATTATAAATAAATTTTTCAATTGTCGAGTCCGCTGTTTTATTAGAGCGGACTTTTGTTGTCTGATTTTTAATTTTCAACTCCCGACTGCTAGATTCTATTTTCTATTTTCTAAATTCTACTTGTGAAAACCGAGTAGATTTGATAATATATTAATAATGTGGAGGCGTGCCTGAGTGGTTGAAAGGGGCAGTCTTGAAAACTGCTATGTCCGAAAGGGCATCAGAGGTTCGAATCCTCTCGCCTCCGCCATGAACCACTCGTCACTTCGTTCCTCGGGTTCATGGCAAGCCGATGAACCATTCTTCCTCGATGGCGGGGTCGGGTTCATGGTTCACCGTGAACCCGAACGGAGTGAGTGGTTCATGGCAAACTAATAAAGACAAAGTGTTTTGAATTATATGCAGAAAGACCGTCTTGGCGTCGAGAAGTCCGTTGATTCAACAAAACCATTTGGACTTAAACAACTTGCTCATTATCGCGAGAAAGGCGCTTTTGATTTATCCGGCGCGCCAGCCAAAGAACTGGCTGATATTAAGGCGATGTATCAGAAAAATTTTTTGTCGCTTGATCAGGCGGCGCAAACGGAATTATTGGAGCAGTTATTGTTGCAAGGCGCTGTTGAGCAGAATTGGGTTCTGCGGTTTTTGCCGAAGTTGACAGAAGAACAGCGGGCGCAAATTGGCGCCTTCGCGGGTCAAGTTTTAGAGCCGAAAAATAGCTATAAAATTTTTTATAATTGCTTTGAGGCATTATCTACAAATCAGCAAAGATTTTTTATCCGTTGTTTTACCGAAGAAACTCCGGAATTAGCATTCATGGTTGCTCCTTTCGTTGACTTAAGTAAGCTTAGGTTCAGACAAATGCCGTCAGGCAAGTGGAAAAAGGCGCCGTTGGAGAGGATGTCTTTTCTTCTGGAAACATTTAAAGTCAGTAAGCCGCGGACTGAAGAAGGCCAAGCGAAAAAAAATATTTTTGATGTTTTCTTTAATGACTTTGAATCAGTTAAACAATTAATTGAAGATATTTTATCTCCATCTTGGCCTAAAAATGATTATAATGAACAACCGAAAGGCGCGCAAGAGTTAATTAATTATTACCTATCAATCTATCCGTTATTTATTATTCCTTATTTTCCGCAATTGATTGAAAAAGGTTTAGTTAATGAAGAAAGGGCGCGGGAAATTTTAAGTCAATTCGATAAAACAAAAATTTGGCGCGCGCCTTCTTTGAATCTGGAGTTTTATCAAACTCAAGCGGAAAACGAACAAATAAAAGAAATTAGACGACAGTTGCGTGAGCGACAGCCGCAGATGGCTGAACAGACATTATATGAACAGGCGGAAAGATTCGAACATTTTCGAGCCGCGGGCATTCAATTGCATCGCTTAGAAGATGCCTGTAAAAAGCGGACAGCGGAGCACTTGCTGGCGAACTTGCCTCAATATCGTCATTTGTTTTCCGCGGGCAAGGAAGAAGACTTTTTGCTGTGTCTTTTAGATAGGGGTTTGCCTATCTTTTATAATTTATCAGATTGGCGGCCGGCGGATTTTGATATTGGAGCTTTTTTAAAAACTGCCGAAAAAGCAGGAGTTTATCCATTGATTAGTCTTTTTGATTTGTCTGATTTGAAATCTTTAATTGACAGCGGCCAAGAATCTGTGATAGTTCGGCGTATTTCTCAAGATGGTGGTTTAGATGAAATTATCGCGCGGTATTTAATTCTTAATGCTAAAACAGCGATGACTTGGTTTTCGGAAACATCGCGCCGAGCAATTATTGATGCGATCAATAAGCATAATCCAGGTCTGTGGTTTCTCAATCTTGATTTTGTCATCAATCAAAAAGATATACTTTCAGCCGGCGCGATTCAGAAATTAACAAGCGACAAATACGCCTTTTTGGCGAATTATCATAATCTTTTGTTATTGAGCAGCCGAGCAGATGCCGGCATAGCGTCTTTCGACGCGAAAACCATCCAAAGCAAGGCGCGCAGGATTTTTCAAGGCGAACCATATTTGATTTTTCCCTATTCTTCGGCGGCCAAAGACGTATTTCGTCAAATGGATTATCGTCAATTTATCGTTGAGCGTTTAAGAGGCGAAGTTGAACCAAGATTCTTTCTGGCTTTAATTGACAGTCCGGAGGCTGATAATTATCGAAATCTAATTTCAAGTATTTTTAAAAAACAGCCACAGCTCATGAACGAAAGTTCATTGGAATGGTCGGGTTTAATTCGATTCTTGGCGCCGTGCGAATGTTTGTCTTTGATTTTTTCTCATCGCCATTCTGTTGATTCCGCTCGGTTTTTGAATAATCCGCAATTTGTGGAAGCGGTGGCGGAAGACGAAGCTTTCACAACGCAACTTATTGATTATCTTGATTATCCTCAAACTTCAAATCAGCCGGCGGCATTAAGCGATTTAATTGTCAGATTAAATGATAATCTAACGCGAGAACAACGCGGGTCGGCTAAAAAGGCCTCGCAAGAGCTTTTATCATCGTCCAAACGGCGGCACTATCGAGCATTGCAAAAGGCGTCTATCCAGTCATTAACGCGGTTGGCTGAAATTGACCCGACAATTGTTTTTCATAAAGATGTTGTACCCGCTATCCCATTTTGCGATCGTTTGCGGCAATTGGCGGAACAGCATCTCGCGGCTTACGCTGGTTATCATCCTGAAGTGCTATTAGGGCAGAAATTAACTAAGCAGATGCCTATCTCTCTGGTCCGAGATTTGAGTTGCCGGCATTATAAAGCGCTGGCTTTCGCGAGCGATAAATCATATTATGTTTTGGCCGCTCAAGTTAGATGTTTGCCGCCAGAGGCGCGGGATTTAATTTGTCGAGACAATCCTCTTGTCGAGGTTCATGGGCGCGAACATTTGGAGAAAGATTATTATCAAACCGTCTTGGAAATTTTAAAAAGTAATCCCTTGTATCCTTTATATGGTCTTCAACTGGAAAAGATAGCTCAAGAAGAACAGGAAAAAAACGGGCCGCAGTTGGATATTTCATACTGGCGCGGGCGAGAAGATTTTTCGCGATTGGCTGACCGTTTGAATACACTAGCTTTATCGCCGGCCATGGTTTCCGGCCAGAAATTTTTGGAGAAAATACCGGCGAAAACCCGCGTCGAACAAGCGGCTAAAGAACAATTGATGATGTTGCTGGAATTCGCCATTGTCCATAATTCAGATGTTTTGGACGAGATAGATTTTGAACGAGATGAACTGCAAAAAATTGCCGCCAGATTATCTAAAATTTTTTTAAAGCATTTAAGCGTTGTTTTGGAATTGCCTGAATTATTGGAAGAGAAGGCGGTAGAATTGGAACTTGAAGTTTTGGATGCTTTGAAAATATATTATGAACAGCATTATGATAATGCCGCCATTCGCCAAAGTTTGAAAGATTTGTGCCGGCGCGTGCTGGCTAAATCGTATGATAATTGGAGAAATTGGGGGACTGATGCCGCGCCGCCGGACGAGACGGCTCGCGAGAATGCCTTGCGCCGGTTGCAACGCCAGAAATTTGCGCCAAGGAAATTAGATTTAGAACAATATGAACAATGGACTGCCCCCGCGCGGCTATCATTGGAAACGGTTCTTGATTTAGATATTTCAGATTTGCAGACAGGGCTTCACAATATCTTGCGGCAGGCGATTGCCGACCATCACATAAAAGAAGAAGAACTGCGATTGGACGATAACGCAGCCAAAGAGAGGTTGGAAATACTGGTCGCGCCTTTGGCGGATTGGAATAAACGTTTAAAAGCATTGCGTCTAAAATCCGAAGCAGAAGGCCAATTGAACGCTCACGAAGAAGCTGAATTATCCGAATTGCGCCAGCGCGTGGATGATTATCAAGCGGAATTTCAAGAAAAAATAGACCGTGCCAAAGCCCTGCTTTATTTGGGCCGTCTTTCCGCTTTATCGCCTGATGAACTGGCGTCTAAAGCTTTGTCCATTGGCCGCGCTAAAGTGCCTTTTCGGGAAATTTTTAAAGTTTTGGAACGGACTTTTTCCAGCCAATATCCGGATTTTATTCAGGATTTGCGAAGATTAAGGGGCGCGCTGGAAGAAGGATTTCAGAAAATTTTTGATAAAAGCCGAGTTTCCAAAACCCCGCTGATTATTACTGACCAACTCGATTTCAAAACTTACTTGGAAATTGGAGAAAAACCAGTGCCGAGTTGCCAAAGTTATAAATCTGGCGGGATGTATAGCGAAGGTCTCTTGTCATATTTAGTTGATCCTAATGTCCGTATCATTCAAGTCAGAACAGAGGGCAATCAAATTATCGCTCGAGCTGTTTTACGGCTTTTAGAAGACGAAGAGCAAAAGCCGCAGTTGTTTGTGGAAAGAATTTATTCCACTAATCATCATCATAAAATTCGCGAGGCGATTATCAATTTCGCGAAAGAAAAGGCCAGAAAACTTAACTGCCGTCTTTTTACTCATGCCTATGAATTGGATTTAGAGGCAGGGACAACGGAAGAAGCAGAACAATCACAAAATTTGCATAGTTACGCCAGCCGAGCGCCCTATGTCTACACTGACGCTGGCGGCGGCAAAATGGCGGAAGGCAAATATATCATTGCCGGCGCTTCTTTGATAGCTTAGGAATCGCATACCGATTTTTAATTTAAGCAATTAGCGGGTTTTTTTATTTACAGCATTAAAAATATTTGATACTCTGTAAAAAGTAGAGGATTTTTGTTAAATGAAATGGAAGAATATGTCGGACTTATGAAACAGCCATATTTAAAAAAAATCGGAGAAATTTCGAAGTGGACTGTTTGGGCGGTTGACGGGCAACACATTCGCACGAAAATAAACGAAGAATTCACGAACTTCGGCCAGCATTTTCGTTTTCCATTTATTCCAAAATGGGAATTTTGGATTGACCAAGAGGGCGCGGAAGGCGAAACGCAATTTTTTATTGACCACCTGTTGGTCGAGTGGCGATTGATGAACAAAGGATGTTCGTACGATCACGCGGTTGATAAAGCGGACGCAATGGAAAAACAAGAGCGCGCGAAATCCGCGTTGATGCGGCGCGTGAAAAAACATTTGAAAAAAGCGATTATTCCCAAAGAATTATATCGCAGAAAAATAATGGAAAATCGCGGCTTGAAGGTCTGGATCGTCAGCGGCGAATTGACGCGCGATTTATTTTTCATTGATTTCACGGAAGGCGGACATCATTTTGTCTACCATTTCGTGCCGCGCGCCGAGGTCTGGATTGACGACGATGTTCAAGCGGCGGAGAGAAAGTTCGTCATTCTTCATGAATTGCACGAAAGATATTTAATGTCGCAGGGCTTATCATATCTGCGCGCGCATCGCTCGGCCAGCCACATTGAATATGAGTGCCGCCATCGGCCGTCATTATTACGCGCTAAATTGAAAGAAGAAATGAAGAGAAATGTGAATTTGGCATAGTACGATATTCTATTAATTTTACGCACAAAAGGATTGACCCTTCCCTTCGACTCGTCGTCCCTCCTCGCTCAGGGCAAGCTCCGGGCAAGGCTGTGCGGGGTCGCTCAGGGTTGATACGTCGAACGTATCAAGTTTAGTCACGTTAATTCGCGTAATTTCGTTATAATTTATGAATAATATCGAACAGAATAGAGCCGAGGAAAATCCGATGGACTTAATTCAACGCGCGAAAGAAGGAGATGGAGAAGCATTTGGTTTATTGTATCGGCAATATTTCGTGCCTGTTTTCCGTTATATCTACGCGAGATTAAAAAACAAAGAAGAAAGCGAGGATTTAACGCAAACAGTGTTTATGAAAGTTTATCAGGCGATCGGCAGGTTCGAATGGCGCGGCAAATCGCCGCTGGCGTATTTTTTCACCGTCAGCCGCAACGTGCTTATTGATTTTTATCGAAAAAAGAAAAGCATCAGCGTCGAGGACGTTGAAGAGTTCAAAATTGAATTAACGAAAGAAGAAATTAATCGCCGCGTCGAGCGTTGCGACGCGCGGCAAATGGTTGACATGGCGCTCAAAGAACTTAAAGGATTTTACAAAGAAGTGATTACTTTAAAATTTTTGCAGGAATTGAGCAACAAGGAGATCGCGGAGATTTTGGGCAAATCCGAAGCGTCCATCCGGCAGGCGCAATGCCGGGCGTTGAAGAAATTGAGGGACAAGTTTAGAAATATAAGGGAATAGGTTGTAGGTGGTAGTGGGTAGTTTATAGGGACATTTTAATTGAAAAATTTCTACAACCTACTCACTACCCACTATAACCTAAAAATGTATGCTTTTTGAACGAGACAAAAAATTGAATCAAGCGCTGGAAAAAGCGCTGGCCATGAAAAAACAAGGCAAAAGTAACGCGGAGATAATTAAATTATTTCCTAATTGCCAGTCAGAGTTAGAATCCTTGCTTGAAACCGCGGCGGTCGTCGAAAAAGGAAGGGACAATATTTTGCCGGACGAGAATGTTCTGCGGAAAATTTTGGCGCGCATGGACCAGGTCACGGCTGATGACGCGGCTCGTTATTCATTTACGGAAGAGTCAAGCGAGGCGAATTTTATTGGAAATTTATTGTCAAATTTTAATCAAGCGTTTATGAGCAAAAAAGTATATGTCGGCGCTGTCGCGGCTGTCTTTCTGCTTGCCATAATCGTCGGCGTCGGCTGGTATAATTTTTCGCGATCGCCGGAAGAGATATCTTTGGCGACATTGGAAAACGGCGTGGACGAACTTGACGCCGAGTTCGCCTATTTAACCGAATTAAGTAATGATCCGTTCGCTGATTTGGACGGCGATTTACAGATGATCAGCGGTCTCACAAACGGAAAAACAGAGGGGGCGGAGGAATCAACGCCAGCCG
>JACRNX010000071.1 GCA_016214755.1 Candidatus Falkowiibacteriota bacterium | reverse complement strand
GGATATTTTGTATCAACGGTGGGAGTGAATGAAGCAGCAGTAAGAAAATACATTGAAAATCAAGGACGAGAGGATAGCGGGCAAGCGCAGCTTGAAATAGGTTAATGCCACGGGCGTAAGCCCGTGGAAGTTTACATATTGGGATTTAGGATTTCACTTTTTAATCTTTAACTATGTACCACCAAAACATCTGGCGTTGCATCAAGTCATATAAAATAAACCCGATCATTAAGATGTTGATTTTGTCCGACTTTTTGATTTGGTCGTCGTACAATCTGCTGGCGCCGGTTTTCGCGATTTTCGTTACCGGTAAAATCGCCAACGCCAGCATTGAAGTCGTCGGCATCGCCGCCTCGCTGTACGCGGTTTTCAAAGTGCTTGTCGAAATTCCAGTCGGGATTTTCATTGACCGGACCAAGTCCGAAAAAGACGACCTTTACGCGGCAGTCATCGGCACTCTGGCGATGGCGGCAGTTTATTTCGCTTATGTTTTCGTGGATTCAGTGTGGGAATTGTATATTTTGCAAGCCATCCTCGGCGTGGCCGCGGCCTTCGCTTATCCGGGCTGGCTATCGATTTTTTCGCGGCATGTTGACGCGGAGCGGCGCGCGTTCGAGTGGAGTTTGTACGACGTGACCATCGGCGTCGGCATCGCCCTAGCATCCGCCATCGGCGCTTTTGTCGCTGAATTTTTCGGGTTCAACGTTTTGTTCATTATCGTCGGAATTTTCAGCTTGTGCGGAACAGCGTCTCTACTTTTTATTAAAAATAAAATTTATTTAAAATAATATTATGCGATTAAATTTAAAATCAACTAATTTTGATTTGACGGAGAGCGTCAAGTCGCAGGTTGACGAGAAATTGAGCGGCATAGATAAATATTTTGGCAACATCCAGCAGATTGACGTGGAAGTCGGCTTGACGCGCAAGGGCCAGCAGAAAGGGAAAATTTATTTTTGCGAAGTGAATGTCAGCGTGCCGCGGAAACTTTTGCGTTATCGAATCGAAAGCGAAGACATGGCGCGGGCGATTAACGACGCGAAAAAGGGGATTCAGTTGGAGATTAAAAAATATAAAGAGATGAATCGGGGTTCGTAATTAGTAATCCGTAATCAGTAATTCGTAATTAAGTAATTAGGTAATTTGGCAATTGAGTAATTCGATAATTAAGTAATTTTTAAATGAGGCGCCTTATTGTCATAAAGCCCGGACATCCGAGCAGCTCTACTGCTCGGGGGTGCCTTTGCTGAGGTTCTCGAAGAATGCAATTTGTAATTTGAATGAAAATTTAAAACCGCGGGACGATGCGTCGCGCGGTATTATTTTATAGCGAAGTGAGAGAAATGTCCCGCCTTGGCGGGATCATTTCCGAGCGAGCGACGAAAATATAGGGTTAATACCCTCTATTGCGTAAAAAATTTGCCAGTATATGTCGGATTGACGGAAACGAGTTTAATCGGAACATTAAGTCCTTTTTCGCTTTCGAGGAAAGTAAGAAAGAACTTCGCCTGCGATGGCAGGTCGTCAAAGTCGCTGGCGCCTGAAATGTCAATGTCCCAGCCCGGACAATCAACGAACCTTAGCGGCCGGCAATTTTGGAGAATGCGCGTCAGTTCAATCGTCGAGTGATGATAACGCGCTTTTTTTATGGCCAAGATTTCCGCGCGATTATTCGCCAGCGGCCGCCATTCGCAAAACGGATTGAGGACAGACGGCTCCGGCGCGCCGCGGTATTCGTAAGAAACGCAAATGCGGATTGTCGGCAAACTTGTCAGTTTGTCCAAATTAGTCAAAGCGATCCAATCAACCCCGCCATTCAACATTATGCCATAACGAATCGCCAGCAGGTCGAGCCAGCCGACGCGGAACATTCCTTGCCAGCGATTAGCTTGATTATTGTGGTCGCTGAAATACCGCAATAAAGAACTGTCTTCAGTCACCAGCGGTCCCGCGCCATGGCGATGCGCGTACGGCCGCATGATGCCGATTTTTTGAATCTGAAAACGTTCTTTCAGCAGCTTCTGGTCAATCCGCTGGCCAAGCAAGATATTGACATTGTGGAATGTGGCTCTGGATTTTGTTACGAACGGCTGGAAGCCGCCTGTTTTGTCGAGCAACGCTCCTTGCGCGCCTTCAAACAACATCGGCGTTCCATTGAAAACCGCGGATTTGATTAACTCTTCAACATCATCAAACGCGATATTATGTTGAAGTTCGAAATCCTTGTAAGCTCGCAATAATTTTTTTGCAGGATATTCTTCCGTGAAATAGATTAATATCGAGTTCGCTTCTGAGGAATAGGACTGATTGACTAATGTTTTGGCGAGTTCCATTTTTTTCGCGCGCATTTCATCCAATTTCCTTTTGAGGACAACAGTGTCGCCGATGTCAGCGGGATAAATCATTATTCCCATTTCTTCATCTTGAATCGCCTGTCCGACGCCGAGTCCGCAGGAGCCCTGCCGGTTTTCGCCTCGGGCGATTTCATGAATTTGGCAGATCATTTGATGATAAGGGGTGATTATTGGCGATGATGAGTCAATTGTCAACCGGGAAAAAGCGTCAGTAACGTGTTGCCGGCGCAGAAATTTTTCTTCGACCAGCAAATTGTCTGGTTTAATGAGCATTTTTCGCGAGAGTAGTGTTCTCACTCCTTCGACAAAAGTACCGGAACCGAAATGCGCGAAACAATGATAGCGTCCGTCCGGCAGAACCACGTAATGGCCTGCTTGCGGTCCGCCGTTGAAACGAATGACAAGCGGAATGTTAAACGCGCGGCAGAGAAAATCAGTGATTGTTCCCTTGCCAGCGTCGCCGAATCCCAAATCGCATTCAATAAAAATCGGTGGTCTTTCCATCTTTTCCTCCTAAAACCTAAAAACCTACCCCCTACCCCCTACACCCTACACCCTATACCCCCTAACACCCTAAACAATTCATCTAACGTCCGCATTGCCGCCTGAAACGCTACTCGTCGGAAACACAGTCCGTCGCTTAGCATAATCGTGCGAAAGCCAAATTCAAGCATTAAAGTTAAATCAGAAATATCGCCAAGCGAAACAGAGTCCGATTCTTCGAGCGAGGTCAGAATTCTGGAAGCGACAATCGCGCTCGGGTCTTTTTTGATAATTAATTTCAACGCCTTTAGAATGCGCGGCTTGTTTTGCCCCATGTTGATGAACAGGTCATCGCGCGCGGCCATCAGCCGCAGATTGTCTAACTTTGAAAGCGCGGCGACAAAAGCCATTCCTTTCATTGATTCGATTTTTGCGACGATATTGGCTTGCGGGTCGCGTTTTAGTAGCTCGTCCGCGTCGTCTTGGCTCTCGAAAAATGAAAGCCAATAGTCGTGAATATCCAGCGCCATTGCCGCTGAAATGTATTGTTCGTCTCTTTTGGTAAAAAATCCTTCGACGCGCAATGACGACGACAAAATGTTTATCGGTTGGCCGTCGCCGACTATTTGTTCCGGCCGGTCGGCGAGAATCAGCTTGTTTCCGTTTTCAATCGCGGCGATTGTCGCTGTGCCTTCTTTAAAAAGCGCGGTGGCGGGCAAATCAACTTGAATCCTATGGTTCAATCGAACATAGGCGTACGGCAAATAGGCGTATTTCGTAATCCGGAGTTGCCTTGCTTTCAAGTCAACCCAAAGCCGTTTTCCGCCGCACTCGCGTTTCAACCGCGCGAGCGTTTTGCGCGGACTTTCGCTGATCGGCATAATGGTGTTAAAGCGCAATTCGTCAACAAGCTGATGGCCGATGATTTCTTCGCGATGGCCGACTAGCGGCGGCAAAGTGGCGATGACTTTCACAGATTTTGTCTTCTCCATTGTTTCCTCCGTTTTATGCTTCGATTCGCTCAGTATTAACCCTGAGCATTGTCGAAAGGTTAGTTTGATTGTAAAAGAACTCGTTAAAAGTTATTGCGAGGAGTCCCGCTGTAAGCGGGACGACGAAGCAATCTCAGCGCCTATAGTCTCGAGATTGCTTCGTCGTCTAACTCCTCGCAATGACGAATTGGGCGCGTGGCGCGTTACAAGTTCATCCTGAGCATGTCGAAGGATTGCGCGTCCCTTTTTCAATTAAATTCCAGAATTATAACTGCTTGAAGGCGTGGCTCCAAGCAGTCAGGGTTCTGTTATTTAGTGTAGGGAACGCATATATGCGTTCCCTACTCTTCTCTAAAGTTTCCAGTCATCGTCGTCAGGACTTTCCGGCGCTGACGCTTTCGGCTTTTTCACCCTTGCCTTTTTCCTGGGTTTATCGGCTGGCGCTGAAGCAGGCGCGGCCGCCGCTTTTTTCTTGTCCGGCACCAACGGTAGAATTACTTCCAACGACTTGGTTACTTCCCTGATTCTTTCTTCGGTCTGTTCGCGATTCCGCATATCAGTCGCGTATTCTTCCAGCGTGCGACTGCCGGTCATCAGGGCGAAAATGCCGAGAATAATGTCCGCGACTGCCAAGTCCTCGGGCAGAAGCACTACGCGGTGTTCGCCAAGCGCGGATTGCCATTGTCGGACAATCTCGCTGTCTTCAGACGATTGGTAGCGCCGATGGACGAGAAAAACATTTCCTTTGAATTTTTCCAGAAGCTGTTGGAAAACAGCAGTGGCATTCATTTTTTGGTGTTCATTGCCAAAAACATTTTTTAGAAATCCAGCGCCGAGAAATTCTGTCTCTCGGAATCCTTCATCGCCAGTAATAATGCAAAATGGTTCTTCAGCATTTGGCAAGTCGGCTAGTGTATAGGCATAAGCAGTTACCTCGTAGGATTCTTGATAAGAACCGCCGCCACCTTTTTCCAACCAAATTTTCTTAAGCCAAGCATCAAGCTCTTGTGGTCGAACAAAATTGCTAATTTGAATGGGCCCCGAGTCGCCATCAAAATCGCCGATAGCGGCGACACTGAACATTGGGTCAGTAAGATAATTGCGTTCTGCTATTTGCCCAGCAATCATTGGCATTTTATCCCAGATAATTTTAGGCAGATTGCCCATTGAGCCGGTGACGTCGAAAGCAAGGACAACTGGTGATTTGGCTTCGCATCTGAAATGTCTGTTTTTCGGGAGCAAACTTTCATCGGCTCGTGTTTGTCCGCGAAAAAATGCTTCTGAATCCGTGGTTGTTCCGACATGCGTTCGACGACGTATGTCAGTCGTGTCTCGGTCATAATGTGTTCCGCCGCCTCCCATTATTTTCCTCCTTCTTTGGTTTGGGCAATGGTGACGCCATGCGCGGAAAGCATAGTTATTACCAATTCATCGTGCAGAAACTCCGGCAATGGAACGCCGAAAAGTTCTATCTGATTCGTGGCGCAATCTTTAAGCGTTCTATCGCCGTGCGCGCGAAGAGTTTCGACGCATCGTCGGCCGTAGTCCGCGCTCAAATCCTTTTGTCCAAGTTGGGCGTACTGCATTGCCAGAACGTAATAAATCGCGGCCAGTTCTTTCAGCGTTTCATCAAGCAGTTTCATTGTTTCGATAATCACCTGCATGCCGACTTGATGCTTCTCCGGAAATTCGAGCACAAGCTGTTTCGCTTTTTCCGCTTCTCCCATCTATCACCTCCTTTCTTGTTGTTTCCTCTCAAATGTAATCAGTATGTCAGTTTACACCGCCACGGCGGGGTGAAATCAGTATTCATTTGTTTGTTTTCTCCAAAATACAATCAGTATATCAGTATTATCAGTAATCATTGATTCAATTCATCGAAGGTGAAAATGGCACAGCGCCATTCGACGGTTCAATGATTTTTCGTTCAACAAGCTGATGCAAAAGTTCGTCAATGTTCGGCACGAGCCGGCGCTCGACGATTCCGACTAGAATTTCTTTGAGATGTTTCGGCAGGAGCTGGCGCGAAGATGATTCAAGAGTTCCGCAAAGCGTCATCAGGTCAATGTCGCGCTGGCTAGCGCTGGGAATAAAGTCAGCGATTGCTTCCCGCAATTCCTCGCCTCCGACTTTTTCCTTGCCTTTCATGTTCGCGCGCTGATACGCGCTCAAAGAAATTTTCTCAATGTCCGCGCCGGAAAGTCCGGCGCTCAAATTCGCGTAAAGACGGAAGTCAGTTGTTTCCGTCGGAATTTTGTAGCGATTGAACATAACTTGAAAAATCGCCGTTCGTTCTTCTTCCGAAGGCATTGGCAGAAGAATCCGTTCATCCGAACGGCCGCTGCGCTTCAGCGCCGCGTCCAAACGGTCGGGCCGGTTCGTGCAGTTGATGACCAAAATTTTTCCACGAATCTTCGGGTCTGAAAGCAGTTCCATCCACCGTTTCATCAGCCGTTCAGAAACGCCGGAATCGCCTTTCACCGAATCGCGCTGGGCTTCTGACAAGTCCGCTTCGTCGTTCATCACCACCACCGGCGCCAATGAACGCAGTCCAAAAATCATTTTTTCCATTCGCGCTTCTGATTCGCCGACCCACATCGAACGGATGTTTTTCGTCCGCACGAAAGTGTAGCTTGCCTCGGTCGCCAGCGCCTCGACAATCGCGGTTTTGCCGGTTCCCGGCGGACCCATCAGCGTTATGCCCATGGGCACGAACAAGAAATTTCCGGCCTTGATGTTCCTTAGCGCTTGGTTGAAATACTCTTTGATGTGTTCCATCCCGCCAATATCATCGAGACAGAGCTTGGAATCAACGATTTCCATCACTTCGCCGTATTCATTGTTCAAGATTTCATTCTTTTTCGTTTTTACCATTTGAAGCGAAATTTCCTGTCCGCTCGCGCGGCAGGAAAGAAATACTTCAAAAATCTGCTGGAGATTTAATCCTTGCGTCGCCACGGTGAATTGCCCGAGGTCAAAAGAGTCAGGAACCGGAAAAACATTGGTAAATTGGTCCAATGTCTCCTCGGCTTCTTGTTTTTCTTCTTCGACCTCTTGCCGTTTTGCCGGCTTGAGTTTTTGCAAACGTTCTTCCAGCCCTTTTATCCGTTCTCTCAATTCTCGATACGCCTGATTGCCTTCAGTGATTGTTTCAAGGAAAAGCTTTCTTTCCTCCCAATCAGGTTTGGCGACGCAAATCGCCTGAATGCTGTTTCCCGCGTCTTTCAATTCAGGATGGATTTTCGCCAGCTGGTCGGTAACGAGGAGAATCAGATTTCCGTTGTTTTCAATGTCCTCGTCGCGCGCCCAGTTCTTCAGCCGCTCCACATTAGCGCGTTCGTTCTGGGGCAGGGCGGCGCCCATTCCGCCGCTTACTGCTGGCGCGACAAAATGAACTGATTGAATGACGACCGCGCTTTTTTCTTGTTTCTTCAAAAGTTTTTCCATCAATTCAAGACAGGCGTCTGGTTCGCGCGGCAAAGACCTTTTGCTTTGCAGTTTGGCGCGGGCGGCGGCGACAGCATCGCCGCTGGCCGCACTCGCGTCTTCGGAAAATCCAACTGTTTGCCTAAATTCTTTTTCCATTTCCGGCAATAGGAAAGAAATGCCGGACGCGATGTTGTAAAAAACCACGATTTGGCGATGGTCGAGAAACCGTTCGATGAATTGGCGCAAAGTGAGATAGGGCGTTTCTGTCTCTTCCGCCGCATCTGGATTTGGAGTGAGTCCGTTTATATCGCCGTAAATCACGAATTCGCGGGAAATTCCCGCTCGGAATTTTTGCACTAATTCACGGAACCAGTCAGGCACCCTTCGCTTATTCTCTTTTGGCTTATCCGGCATTTTTCGCCTCCTTTTTCTCTAAGTTTGGTTAATTGGAAAGAACACCAGAAACCAATGTTTCTTAGATATTTGAATTTAGCACGCGAATTTAATAATGTCAAATGGAATTTTTAAAAACCTCAAAAAGCCCAAATAGGGCTTTCTAATAATTTACCTTTCAATTTGTGGGTCTTCAGTTTGAAGTCAAATGGATTCTTGCGAAAAAGAATTTCCTGCTCTTCAGCGATGTCTTTAACATTAGTTGGTAATTTTTTATACTCTTTCGCGAATTACGAGCTATAAATTATTTTCATACTTTGCGGACTATCTCAATGTCTTTAAGGACTTTAAAACCTTGCCTTTGCCGGAGGCAATTTCCAAACGGCTTTCATTTAGTTCGGTTAATAGACGGCCTTCTTGCCACTCGCGTAATAAGTGGCGAAAAAATTCACTGGTTGAGGAATAGGCGCCGGCTTTAACGGCGGTCTTCACGGTTTTAGCCATCGGAGAAGGGAGGGAGATGTTTATTACTTCGCGCATACGTTTTGTGTGCTATGTGTAATAGTTTGTATTACAATCTTATCATGAAACAAAGAACCTTGTCAAGCGCGGATTTTCGTTCTTGCGAATTTTATCTAAAAATGATAAAATAGCAGCAAGAATCTAGAATCTAGAAAATAGAATCTAGAATTTGAAAAGTAAAATTCAAAACCTATCCTCAATTGGATCTTCTTTTTATTTTAATTCTATTTTCTACTTTCTACTTTCTAGATTCTACTTTCTAGCCATATGAGTTTTTTATCAAAATTATTCAAAGACGCGAACACGAAAGTGATTGAAAAAATTCAGCCGATTGTTGACGAGATCAATCGGTTCAGCGTTGAATTTGAAAAATTAACGGACGGAGAATTGACGTTAAAAACAAGTTATTTAAAGGAGCGGTTGAAGTCTGGAAAAACATTGGATGAGATTTTGCCAGAGGCGTTTGCTCTTGTCCGCGAAGCGAATCGCCGAACAATCAAGGTGCGGCATTTTGACGTTCAATTGGTGGGCGGAGTGGCGCTTCATCGCGGAGAAATCGCGGAAATGAAAACCGGCGAAGGTAAAACGCACGTTGCGGCTTTGGCTTTGTATTTAAACGCGCTTTCCGGTCAGGGCGCTCATTTAATCACGGTCAATGATTATTTGGCCAAGCGCGACGCGGGCTGGAATGGCGCGGCGAATTATTTGCTCGGAATGCGGACATCCTGTTTAATCCATGACCAAGCGTTGATTTTTGACCCGGCTTATGACGACGAAACGCAAAAAGACGAACGGCTGAAACACTTGAAGCCGTGTTCGAGAAAAGAAGCGTACGCGGCGGACATCACTTACGGCACGAACAGCGAGTTTGGTTTTGATTATCTGCGCGATAACATGGTCGGCTCGCTGGAGCAAATGGTCCAAAGAGATTCGCATTTCGCGATTGTTGACGAGGTTGATTCTGTCTTGATTGACGAAGCGAGAACGCCGCTTATTATCTCCGCGCCGGCCGAAGAATCAGCCGGCTTGTACAAAAAATTTGCTCAAATGGTGCCGCGGCTCCGCGAGAACGAGGATTACAATGTTGACGAGAAAATGCGGGCCGCGACATTAACCGACGCCGGCGTCCAAAAGTTTGAACAATGGCTCGGCATGGGCAACATCTACACCGAAGGCGGCATCCAGTTCGTCCATCATGTGGAACAAGCGCTGAACGCGCACGCTTTGTATAAACGCGACAAGGACTATGTCGTAAAGGACGGCGAGATTATTATTATTGATGAATTTACCGGCCGACTGATGCATGGCCGGCGCTATTCCGAAGGATTGCACCAGGCGATTGAGGCGAAGGAAGGCGTGGAAGTTCAAAAAGAAAGCCGGACGTTAGCGACGATTACCATTCAAAATTATTTTAGAATGTATAAAAAATTAGCTGGCATGACCGGCACAGCGGCGACCGAAGCGGAGGAATTTTCTAAAATTTACGGACTTGATGTTACTGTCGTTTCGACAAATAAACCAGTAGTCCGTCGAGATTTACCCGACAGAATTTATTCAACCGAGGCAGGCAAGTTTAAAGCCGTGGTTCGAGAAATAAAGCAATTATATGAAAAAGAACAGCCGGTTTTAGTGGGCACGATTTCCATTGAAAGAAATGAAATGCTGTCTTTGTTGCTGACGCAAGAAGGCGTTCCGCATAAACTTTTGAACGCCAAGCATCATGAAAAAGAAGCGGAGATTATCGCGCAAGCCGGTCGCGCGCAAGCAGTGACCGTGGCGACGAACATGGCTGGCCGCGGAGTGGACATTGTGCTCGGCGGCACGCCGTTCGACAAAGAAGAATATGAAAAAGTAAAGGCGCTGGGCGGGCTGTTCGTGTTGGGAACAGAACGGCACGAGGCGCGGCGCATTGACAATCAATTGCGCGGCCGCGGTGGCCGGCAGGGCGACCCGGGCGCGTCGCAGTTTTACATTTCAATGGAAGATGATTTGATGCGAGTTTTCGGTTCTGATCGCGTGAAAAATATGATGCGGAACATGGGCATGCCGGAGGATATGCCGATTGAAAATCGTTTTATTTCAAACGCGATTGAAAAAGCTCAACAGCGAGTCGAGGGCAATAACTTTGATATCCGCAAGCATTTAGTCGAATACGATGATGTGATAAATAAACAGCGGACGATAATTTATAAAAACCGAAAAGAAATTTTGCGAGCGGCGGATGAACGTCTAGACGCGTCCAAGCAAAAAATTTTAGAAATGGTGGAAAAAGAAATCAAGTCCGTTGTCTTATTCCATACCGCTGGAGAAGATCAAAGTCAGTGGAACATGCGGGAAATTTGCGAAGTGGCGGGAACGATTTTTCCGGTCACGGCTGAATTTCGCGAACAAGTCGAGGCGCTGGGACAAATAGCCGGCGATAAAAGCGCGGACGCGGCCGCGCGGACGAATATCATTGACGCTTTAATGATGGAAGCACAGCGGCAATATGATTTGCTGGAAAAAGCGGTTGTTGAACACACGGGGAGCGCGGAAAATATGCGGCTGATTGAAAAAGAAATTTTAATTCGCGGCATTGATAATTTATGGGTTGACCATTTGGACGCGATTTACGCTCTGCGCGCTGGCATTGGCCTGCGCGGCTACGGACAAAGGGATCCGCTGATTGAATTTAAAAGAGAAACATTCCAGATGTTCGTCCAATTGCAAAATTTAATTCAAAAACAAGTGGTTTACACGATTTATAAAATTGGTTTGACGACAAAGCTCGCTAAATCAGTGATGGAAACAGAAAATATTAATATCAGCAAAGCAGACGGTTCGGCGCAATTTCAGCAAGCAAGCGCTTTGTCCGCGGGCGCGGGGAGGAAAGAGAACGCGGGCATTGTTAAAAAGGCGCAGAACGACGCTGGCGAAAAAGTCGGCCGCAACGACCCTTGTCCCTGCGGAAGCGGGTTAAAATATAAAAAGTGCCACGGCTCGTAAAAATTGATATATGAACAGCGAACTCGAAAAAATCATCAAAGAAAGTACCTTCAGTGTCGAAGGAGGAAGGTTTGTGTGCGCCAAGGTTTCGAAGGTTTCGGACGCGAAAAATCATTTTATGGTGTGTAAGGATGCCGACGAAATTACAGTAGTAACAAAAGAAGAAAATCTTTCAGGGTTGGTCTCGGCGGAACGCAATAAAGATTTTTATCGGTTAATCGCGCTTAACGTGTCAACTCCGTTTCAGTCCGTAGGATTTCTCGCGACCGTGAGTCAAGCGCTTGCCGAAAAAGGCATGAATATTTTAATTGTGTCAACGTATTCGAAAGATTATATTTTAATTAAAGATGATAGGGTCGAAGACGCGAGGTTGGTTTTATTAAAACTTGGCTTTCGAGAATTAAGAAATAATTTCCGCAGTTAGTCATTCAAAAAAAATAGCGATGTTGTGGATAAAAGAGAAGCCCCCAATCCGTTGGATTAGGGGGCAATAGTTTCGTTAATCAATGTTGCCGGCTGGACCGCCGGAGCAACCATGTTCCTCGCAGCCCTCGTCGTCGCTACATCCGTGCGGACAGAGGCCGAGGTCTTCGTTGCAGAAACCGTCATCATCAAAAAGGTCTTCTTCGTCAACTTTCGCGTCTGCTGGTCGTCTGTCGCAGGTGCGGATGTTATGGCCGGTCTGACCGCAAAGTGAACAAGTGATAGTTCGGTTTTTCAGAATAGACATGCTGTAAAGCCGTTCTCTTTCGTCTTCTCGCAGTAATTCGCGCGGGGCGAATATTTTCTTACAGTTTGGACAGCGTTGCTGGGAAGTAGCCAGAATATAAAGCACTCTATCCGGCGCTTTTGCGATAGAACCGTCTGAATCTCTTGCGCTAAAATGATAGCCACAAGACGGACAGATAACCAGTCTTATTTTGAAGAACATGCTTGAACCTCCTTTTTCTTTATCTCTTCCGTTATTTTGGTCATTGGTATAACCTCCTTTCGAAAAGCAATTATAACAAATGCCATAAAAAAGTCAAGGATTGACAGAAATGACTAAAATAACCCTTCCGTCTCCCCCTATGTTAAGGGGAGAGAAGATCTAAGGGGAAAGAAAATGCAGGACGGGAATAACTCCCCAACCCCCCTTATTCTAAGGGGGGAGAAAGTCTAAGGGGGAAAGAGGACGGAGCTTGGGAATAACCCCTCCAACTCCCCTTATGCTAAGAGGAGAGAAAATTCAAGGGGAGAGGTAGTCCAAAAGGAAGAGGGAATTTAAGACGGGAGAAAAGGACGAATAGCAAGCAGATAAGTTTTGAGGTCAAGTTTCCCCTCTTTAAATTTCCCCCTTGAGACAAGGGGGAATCAAAAGGGGGTTATGTAAAAAGCCAATGTTATGATGCAGTATCTTTGCAATGATGAATCAACAAAAAATAGACGGCGCGAATTGAGAAAAAAACAAACCGAGTCGGAATGTAAGATTTGGAATATTCTTCGCGATAAACAAATGCGCGGCTTGCGGTTTTTTCGCCAGTACAGCATTGGCCAATACATTCTTGATTTTTATTGTCCTTGTCGTAGAATCGCGATTGAAATTGACGGCGAACACCATGCTGAAAGCGCTCAAAAAACGAATGATGAACGCCGTACTTTGTTTCTGTCGCGGCAAAACATTCAAGTAATAAGATTTTGGAATAATGATGTTTTGAAAAATATGGAAGGGGTCTGGCGGACGATTTATGAGGCGGTGGGGAATAATTCTGACTAGAATAACCCCCCTCGTTCCCCCCTTATTTTAAGGGGGGAGAAAGAGACGGGAATAACCCCTCCAACTCCCCTTATGCTAAGGGGAGGGAAAATTCAAGGGGAAAGAAAATGCAAGACAGGAATAACCCCTCCAACTCCCCTTATGCTAAGGGGAGAGAATATTCAAGGGGAAAGAAAATGCAAGACAGGAATAACCCCTCCAACTCCCCTTATGCTAAGGGGAGAGAAGATCTAAGGGGAGAGAAAATGCAAGACGGGAATAACCCCTCCAACTCCCCCCTTATTCTAAGGGGAGGGAAAATTCAAGGGGAGAGGTAGTTCAAAAGGGGGGAGGTAGTCCAAAAAGGGAGAGGTAGTTCAAAAGGGGGGAGGAAATTTAAGACGGGGGAAAAGGACGAGGAGCGAGCAGACAAGTTTTGAGGTCAAGTTTCCCCTCTTCGAATTTCCCTTCTTCAAATTTCCCCTCTTTAAATTTCCCCCTTAGGATAAGGGGGAATAAAAGGGGGTTATGTGTGCGTTGCACTTGTATTTTTCGCGCGGAAGCGTTAGAATATAAGCAAAATTAAATTTGACTAAAGTATGCCTTCAAATTTTAAAAGAATCACAAAAATCCGGTTGTCTGTTATTTTAATTTTGCTGGCCGCGGTTTTACTTTTCTTTTTTGACGCGCCGTTGGTTTTTGATCGCGGCGCTGATTTTTTGAACGCGAGATTAGGCACTGGTTTTCCGCATTACGTGAACATCGCCTATCGCTTGGGTTTGGATTTGCAAGGCGGGACTCAGTTAATTTACGAGGCCGATATTTCTAAAATCCCGTTTGGCGACAAAGCGAGCGCGGTGGAAGGCGTTCGCGACGTGATTGAACGCCGAGTGAACGCGTTTGGCGTGGCTGAGCCGGTTGTCCAAATCAACAAAGGCCAAGGAGTATGGCGTGTAATCGTCGAATTGGCGGGCATAAAGGACGTGAAAGAAGCGATTAAAATGATTGGCGAGACGCCGCTTTTGGAATTTAAAGAAGAAAACAAAGAGCCGGCGCGCGAAATGACGCCAGAAGAACGGTTAGAGTTAAATAAATTTAATAAGGCCGCCAAAGATAAAGCGAATAAGGCGTTGCAAGCAGGTTTGAAGGAAGCGAATTTCAGCCAAGTCGTTAAAGATTACACGGAAAATGAAGTCGGCAAAGACACAGCCGGCGACCTCGGCTGGATTACAAAAGACGGCAGTTATGGATTTTTGTACGAAAAAGCCAATGGCATCGCCAGCGGCAAAGTTTATCCAAAGGTAATTGAAAACGACAAAGGATTGTTCGTGCTCAAAGTTAATGAACAGCGCGAGAACGACAAAGAAATCAGGGCGAACCATATTTTAATTTGTTATCAAGGCGCGGAACGTTGCGACAAGGAAACGACCAAGGAAGAAGCGAAAAAACAGATTGACGAATTAAAAGCAAAGGCAACGCTGTTCAGTTTCATAAAATTGGCGAAGGAAAATTCAACCGAGCCGGGCGCCAAAGATAGCGCTGGCGATCTCGGCTGGTTCAAAAAAGGAGCGATGGTGAAACCGTTCGAGGACGTCGTTTGGCCGATGGAAAAAGGAAAAATTTCCGATGTGGTGGAAACGCAATTCGGCTATCATTTAATTTATAAAATTGACGAGCGGCCGATTATTGAATATAAAGTGGCGCAAGTTTTTATCCAGACAAAAAAAGAATCAGATGTTTTGCCGCCGTCTGACCCGTGGAAAAGCACGAATTTGACGGGCAAGCAGTTGAAATCCGCGCGCGTGGAATTCAGCCAGAAAACCGGCCTGGCGGAAGTCGCTTTGGCTTTTAACGACGAAGGCAAAGAATTGTTCGGTCAAATTACCGAGAGAAATGTCGGCAAACCAGTGGCGATTTTTTTGGACGGCCAGCCGATCAGCACGCCGCGGGTGAATGAAGCGATCAAGGGCGGCGAGGCGGTAATCACTGGCGATTTCGACATCGCGGAAGCGAAATTGCTGGCGCAGAGATTGAACGCAGGCGCTCTGCCGGTGCCGATTAGCTTAGTCAGCCAGCAAACCATTGGCGCCAGCTTGGGCAGCGAGTCGTTAAAGCAGAGTTTGAACGCCGGCCTTTTTGGATTTATCTTAGTGATTCTATTTATGATTTTATATTACCGTCTGCCGGGCGCCCTCGCTTCGATAGCGCTGATTATTTACGGCGTTTTGGTTCTGTTTATTTTCAAATCCATTCCTGTTACGTTGACCTTGGCGGGCATCGCTGGCTTCGTTCTGTCAGTCGGTATGGCGGTTGACGCCAATGTTTTGATTTTTGAAAGAATGAAAGAAGAACTGCGCGTCGGCAAACCGCTGGGCACGGCGTTGGATGAAGGATTCAAGCGCGCCTGGCCTTCGATTCGCGACGGAAATTTAACTACGCTTATCACTTGCTTGATTTTAATGTTCTTCAGCACCGGTATGATCAAGGGCTTCGCCGTTACTTTGACTATCGGCGTTTTGATGAGCATGTTTTCCGCGCTGGTGATTACTAAAAATATCATGCTCTGGTTCGTGGCCCGCGAGAAACCCTGGCAGAATTTATGGTGGTTTGGGTTAAGAAAATAAGAAATTAAGAAAATAAGAAAATAAGAAATTAAAAAGCGCAATCTAAAAATTTTAATTTTATAATTTTTTAATTTATTATGCTAAACATCATGGGAAAACGCGTTCTCTGGCTGTCCATCGCCGCTGCCATTACTGTAATAAGTTTTATTTTATTCTTGATTTGGGGATTGAATTTAGGCATTGATTTTACCGGCGGCAGTTTGTTAGAATTGAAATTTTTGAAAGAGCGGCCGACTGTTTCAACTCTGCAAGACGCTGTCCGTGAACTGAAATTGGAAGGCGATTTTCTCGTCCAGCCAACCGGCGAACAAGGCGCGCTTTTGCGTTTTCAACAGACAGACGAGGCGACCCATCAAAAGTTAGTCAGTCAATTGCAAGATAAATTCGGCAAAGATAATTTGCGGGAAGAACGCTATGAATCAATCGGGCCGTCCATCGGCAAAGAATTGAAAACAAAAGCCATTTACGCGATTATCTTGGCGCTCATCGCCATTGTCGCGTACGTCGCCTGGGCGTTTCGAAAAGTGTCTTGGCCGGTGGCGTCGTGGAAATACGGCCTGGTCGCGATCATCGCGCTGATTCACGACATTCTATTGCCCATCGGCGTGTTCGCTGTTCTCGGAAAATATTGGGGGATTGAAATCGGTTTGCCTTTTGTCGCCGCCTTGCTCACCATTCTCGGCTATTCAGTCAACGACACGATCGTGGTTTTTGACCGCGTCCGTGAAAATCTCGGCCGATTAAGCAAAATTGAATTCGCGGATTTGGTCAATCGCAGCGTGAACGAAACATTGGCGCGTTCATTGAATACGACGATTACAACATTACTGGCGTTAGTTGCCGTCGCATTTCTCGGCGGCGAATCAGTCCGTTATTTCGCCATCGCGCTAATCATCGGCATCGCTTCTGGCGCGTACAGTTCGATTTTCATCGCCAGCCCGTTGCTTATCGTTTGGCAGGAATGGAAAAATAAATAAAAGATAAATGTAGAGACGCGATTTATCGCGTCTTTATAGTAGAGACGCAATATATTGCGTCTCTACATTTTAATTAATGTTTTTCTAGGGGCAACCAGGATTTGACATAATTTTTAATTTAAGTTAAGGTATGCCAATATCTGGAAGAAATCATCATAGCTTTCTGTCAATTGGCGATATTGACCTGTGTATAACTTATATCGCAGAGTGTAAATTTAGATAAAAAATCGTTATTTATTGACTTTTTAATAAATTAGTGGTATAATTATTTATAATAATATTTGCTTGTCAGAATAGATAGAATATGGAAAGCATTAACACAAAAACTAATTTTCAAAATTTGTTCAGCGGAATGCTGGCGAAATTGACTGAACGCGAACAAGAAGTTTTGAAAAGACGTTATCAGCTGACGGCTGATATCGAGGAAAGCGCGACTCTCAAAGAGATCGGCGATGTTTATGATATCACCCGCGAACGGGTGCGGCAGATTGAACGCGACGCTATTCGCAAAATTGTCGAACTGGCGAAAACAGAGGAATTCAGCCGCGAGCTTAAATCGCTCGAAGCGGCTTACGTGAATTATTTGGAGCGCCATGGCGGCGTCGTGCGCGAGGATCGCCTTTTGAACGATTACGTGAAGCAGAATCATAATTTTGGCGCGTGGCGCGAAAACGCCTATTTGTTCGCGCTGGAACATTTGTTCGAATCAACGGAAAAAGTTGAAGACCACGATTATTTTTATCCGGTTTGGGTGCACCAAAACATTGATTTGGAATCCATCGCCGGCTTGATGTTGAAATTGGAAAATGTTCTGCAGGTGGAAAAAAAATTATTGCAGGAGCAGGAAATAATTGAATTGGCGAAACAGCATTTGGACAACGCGTTGAAAGAACGGATTGAAGCGTATTTAGCGAAACACAGCGATTTGAATTTGGAAAATCTGCTTGGTTCGTATCTTTCCGCCACTTCAAAAATCGAGAATAATATCATGAATCAGTGGGGGCTGGCGGAATGGGAGACAATCCGGCCGAAAAAATTGAGCGATAAAATCCGCTTGGTTTTTCAAAAAGAAAACGCGCCGCTTCATTTTTCCGACATCGCGCAAAAAATCGCTGACGCGAGATTTGACCATAAAAATATCTGTCCGGCGACAGTGCATAATGAGCTTATCGCTAATCCGGTGTTTGTTTTAATCGGCCGCGGGGTTTACGCCATGAAGGATTGGGGATATTCCGAAGGCACGGTGGCGGACATTGTCGCGCGCATTTTGAAGAACGCCGGCCGGCCGCTTGACCGCGAGGAAATTTATAGCGAAGTGCTGAAGCAGAGAAAAGTGAATAAAGCGACGATTTATTTGGCTTTGATTAATAAAGATAAGTTCGGCAAAGAAGAAGATGGCAAGTTCAAATTAGTTTGATAAAAGCAAACCAGGTTGTAGTGAGTAGGTTGTAGTTTTTGATTCTGCCTTCTACCAACTACTCACTACCAACTACAACCTAAAAGAAAATCCAGATGTGCATATCCGGGTTTTCTTTTTTTGATTAAAAAATTGTGGTATACTGTCTTTAAAGGGACGCGAGACGAGGGACGCGCGACGCATAATTCGTAATCCGTAAAAAGAAAATAGAATCTATAAAGTAGAATGTAGAATGGAAAAGTTGAATGCAAAAAGACATACTCCAACAAACTTCTATTTTCTACTTTCTAGATTCTAAATTCTATTTATGTTAGAACTCTTCGGCATAGAACTAAATCTCGATTGGAGCTGGATTTACAACCTCGGCGACAAGCCAATGTATGAAATCATGTGGCATTTTTTGGTTAACGGCGGCTGGGCGATGTTTTTAGTCGCGTTCCTCTACGGCGGCTGGATAAATTTCGTTTACCACCAACAATGCAAATACGCCGCCAAGCAGAGTTATATTTTTTTGGCGATTGACATTCCAAAAGATATTTTGCAAACGCCGCGGGCCGTGGAAAACGTGTTTACCGCTTTAGCGGGAATTCAAAGCCCTCTTGATTGGCATGAGAAATATCTGAAAGGCGAGTTTCAGCTTGGATTGAGCATGGAAATCGTCAGCATTGAAGGATTCATTCAGTTTTTAGTTCGAACGCCTTCGCAGTTCCGCAATTTGGTTGAAGCGGCGATATATTCGCAATATCCAGAAGCGGAAATTACCGAAGTGCAGGATTATACCGCGGAAATTAATACCCATTTCCCCAGCGACGAATATAATTTGTGGGGCGGGGATTTGGTTTTAACGAACGAAGAATATCTGCCGATTCGCACTTACGTTGAATTCCAGGAAGAATTAGATAAAGAGTTTAAAGATCCAATGGCCGCGGTTCTCGAGGTGATGAGCAAAATCGGCCCGGGCGAGCAGATATGGTTTCAAATCATGATCGCTCCCGCTGACATCGGCTGGGAAGAAGAGGGAGTAAAAGCGATAAATAAAATCATGGGCGTGGAAGAAAAGTCAAAGGTAACGGTTTTGGACAAAATTTCCGACGTACCGCTTAAAGTGCTTAGTCGAATCGGCGACGAAGTTTTCCATCGCGAGGCAGTGGCCGGGAAGCAAGAAGAGAAGAAGCCCTTGATATTTCTTAATCCGGTACAGGATAAAATGGTCAAAGCGATAATGCGGAAAATTGATAGAATTTGTTTTAAATGTAAAGTAAGGTTTGTCTATTATGGAAAGAGAGAAGTGTTCAAAAAGGGATTGGGCGTGGCGGGAATGATGGGAGCGATTAAGCAGTTCGGCACCACGGCGTTGAACGGGTTCAAGCCCGGAAAAAATAAAACGCAGGCGAAATTGATTTTTATCGGGCCCAGGATGGCGGTTAAGCAAAATAAGATATTGAAGGATTATAAAAAACGGAATCCCGACACTTGTTCCGGCAAATATCTTTTAAGCGTGGAAGAGCTGGCGACGCTGTATCATTTCCCGTACATTGAAGTAAGAGCGCCGTTGGTGAGAAAAATTGAAGCGAAGAAGAGCCGCGCGCCGATCGGTTTGCCGGTGGAAGAGGAATTGCCGCTGGCCGTGGAAAAGGAAGCGCCGGAGGCGGTGGCTGAAAAAGCGGTGCCGATTGTTGATTATGACACTGATTATTTTGAAAAGCGGTTCGCCGTTGATAAAAGCGGGGCCGCTGACCGCGAGCGCAAGGAAATGATTGTCAAAGAATTAAAGCGCGAAGGGAAAATCAACCCTTCGACTAGGATGGGGGTTGATGCTGAGCATAGTCGAAGCATTAAGCCGCAGAAAAAGTTAGTGTCGAAAAAAGATGAAGAAATAACGCCAAAGGAAGAAAAAGGGACGGATAAAGTCAGCGAGGACGAGGAAGAAACGCCGGACAATCTTCCGTTCGTTTAGAGTACAGATGTACAGATTAAAAGTACAGATAATACAGATTTTTTCGAGACAGATTTTTTAAGTTTTATTTATAATTTGTAGCAATTATTTTTTCATTTTTCATTTTTAATTTGAAATATGCCAGACCGCATCACGCCGATGGCGTTCACGAATTTCAGGTCTGAACGGAAAAAATTCGGCATTAAAGAAGACGACCGGCGCCGCCACATGTATTTGATTGGAAAAACCGGCATGGGCAAATCCGTGCTGATTGAGAATATGGCTTATTCGGATATCGCCAACGGCAACGGCGCCTGCATAGTTGACCCGCACGGCGATTCAGCCGAGCTTTTGGTTGACTGTATCCCGTCCAGCAGAATCAACGACGTAATTTACATGAATCCGTCTGACCTCGAATATCCGATTGCTTTTAACGTTCTGGAAAAAGTTGATTCGAAATACCGCCACCTCGTCGCTTCTGGTTTGGTCGGCGTGTTCAAGAAAATTTGGGCGGACAGCTGGGGCCCGCGATTGGAATACATTTTGCGCAATACGATTCTCGCGCTTCTGGATTATCCGGACAGCACATTGCTCGGCGTCAATCGCATGCTGGTTGACAAAGAATACCGGAAAAAAGTGCTGGCCAAGGTTCAGGATCCGGTGGTCAAGATGTTTTGGCAGGAAGAGTTCGCGAAATACAACCAAAATTTTTTAACCGAGGCCATCGCGCCGATTCAAAACAAAATCGGTCAGTTTCTGTCCACCGCGTTAATTAGAAATATCGTCGGCCAAGTAAAATCAACGATCAATCTGCGCCAGATTATGGATGAAGGAAAGATTTTAATTTTGAATTTGTCAAAAGGAAGAATCGGCGAAGACGCGTCGGCATTGCTCGGCGCGATGATTATCACCAAAATTCAATTGGCGGCGATGAGCCGGGTTGATATTCCGGAAAAAGAGCGCCGAGATTTTTATCTGTACGTTGACGAATTTCAAAATTTCGCCACTGAATCGTTCGCCAATATCTTGTCCGAAGCCAGAAAATACCATCTTTGCCTGACCATCGGGCACCAATATATCGGCCAGCTGGAAGTCGGCGGCAACACGGTTGTCCGCGACGCGATTTTCGGCAATGTCGGCACCTTGGTTTGTTTTCGCGTCGGCGCCGCGGACGCGGAATTTTTGGCGAGGGAATTTACGCCGAAATTCACAGAAGAGGATTTGGTCAATTTGCCGAAATACAACGTTTACATGAAATTGATGATTAATGGCGTTTCTTCTGACCCCTTCAGCGCTACTACTCTGCCGCCGATTTCAAAGAGGACTAATTCAACAGAGACGATTATAAAAGTAACGCGCGAGCGGTACGCCAAAGAGCGCAACATCGTCGAGGATAAAATCGTTCGTTGGAGCGGAATCGAGACAGAAGCAATGCTGGAAAAACTGGAAAAAGAATTGGAAGAAAAAAAAGCGCAAAAGACGATGGAAAAGCGCGTTGATTTTTTAGCCAGCATGCGCGGCGAGAACAGCCAAGAAGAAGAGGATGAAGAAAGCCAGGATTTGCAAAAACGTCTTGATGAAAAAAGGCAAGCGCTTGAAAACAGCGACAGCGAGGAGAGCGAAGAAGCGGCTCCGCGCCGTTGGCCGGTCAGAGAGCGGGAGAAAAAAAAAGATGAAATCGTCAATGTCGTGAATTGCAGCTGGTGCGGGGTGAAAACGAAAATCAATTTCAATCCTGACCCGCGTCGGCCGGTTTTATGCAAAGATTGCTTGAAGGATTATCGGCGCAAGCAGGCGCTGGATGAAAATATAGTTCAAAGAAAGACAGCCAGCGGCGCCGGCGCGCCAGGAGAGAGAAAAGACGACGCGCGCGGTATCTCTCTTTCGAACTTGAAAACCAGCCATCCGTCGTCTTTTCGAGATAATCATAGATAAATTCCAAATCACAAATTACAAACAAATTCGAAATTACAAATTCACCCTTCGAGAGCCTCAGGGTGACATCTTATTGACATGCTTCGAGAACCTCAGCATGACAATATCAAAGTTTTGGATTTGTGATTTGTTTGTGATTTGTTAATTGTAGTTTGTGGTTTAATAGTAAATAAATTAGGATAGAATCGTCGTTTTGGGTTATAATTAAGAGATAAATTAACTATTCTAATTTTATGCCCAAAAAAAGTGCAGACGGTGTGGTTCATATCACGT
>JACRNX010000061.1 GCA_016214755.1 Candidatus Falkowiibacteriota bacterium | reverse complement strand
CGCCCCGAAGGGCGGCTAAGGCAATATTGGCCTTTTGCTTTGGTGAATAGTGTTTCATATATACCCATTATACCTGCCCGCCTGGCGGCGGGCAAAATCCACCAAATAGGTCTGTCTGAATTTATGGGTACATTATAGTTCGAGCGATATTATCAACAAGAATTTCGAGGAAAAACTGATCAGCAAATACAAGAATTGCTTGAAAGCAGTGATTGGCCAAGATACGCTCAAGGACTTAGCAATTTGAAAATTAATAAGTTCACTCGTCAAATGCCAGTAGAGGTACTCTATAATATGCTTATGTACTTTGAAGTCAGCGGTCGATTATTAGAAAGAAATTATACATTGACAAACCGCCGATCGTCCCGCGGGCTATTGGTTCACGTCGGTATTTTCGGTGCTGATGGCGCGACTGTCGCTTACTGGATTCCGGGCTCCTTGCGTGCTCTTCTTGGCGTTTCTTTCGCCCGCAGTCATTGACCCTGATAGTAGTTCCGCCTACATCGGAACACTACAGGGCAGGCCCTTTGAATTTTGAATCTTGATACTTTGCTTTTGTTTCTGATGACGAACAGAAGCCGTATAGCCATAAAGCTATATAGCTGTATGGCTTTTAAGGCTTTACAGCTTTAAGGTAGCAGGGTATTTAATTTATTATTTTTTATCTTTCATTTTTAATCTTTTCCTATGTCTCATGTCGGCTACATTGACACTATGTATCAGCCAAATTACAAAAAAGAACTGATTGCCACTTTTTATTTGGAACCAGACGCTGATTTCGCCGAGGCGGCGAACGCGGTGGCGGGCGAAAGCTCAATCGGTTCGTGGACGGATTTAAGTACGTTAAAACCAGCCATCGCGGAAAAATTGAAGGCGCGCGTTTTTTACATTGATCAAAAACAGAAAAAAATTAAAATCGCCTATCCGCTGGATTTGTTCGAACTCGGCAGTATTCCCCAGCTTTTGTCGAGCATCGGCGGAAATATATTTTCAATGAAAATCGTGAAAAATTTGCGGCTCGTTGACATTGAGTTTCCTGAAAAATATATTAACAGTTTTCAAGGACCGGCGTTTGGCATCGAGGGCGTTCGAAAAATTTTGAAAAATCCGGACCGGCTAATCGTCGGCAGCATTGTCAAACCAAAAGTCGGATTGAACGCGGATGAGCAAGCGGATGTCTCGTACGAAGTCTGGCGGAATGGCATTGATTTGGTGAAGGACGATGAAAATTTAACAAGCATGACGTTCAATAATTTTTACGACCGCGCGAAGAAAGTGTTGAAAATGCTGAAACAAGCCGAAGAAGAAACAAGCCGCGTCAAGTTATATGCCTGCAATGTTACCGCGCCGGCTGATGAAATGCTGAAGCGGGCGCAGTTCGTGAAAAAAAACGGCGGCAAATGCGTGATGATTGATATTATCTCCGCCGGACTGGACAATGTGCAGTTTTTACGGAAGAAAAATTTGGGTTTGATTATCCACGGCCATCGCGCGGGGCACAGCGCTTTTACGCGCAATCCGCGTCACGGCATAACCATGTTAGTAATCGCGAAATTATCGCGGCTGGCCGGGGTTGACCAGTTGCACACTGGCACAGTTGTCGGGAAAATGGAAGGCGGGGCAGAAGAGGTTTTGCAGATTAACGAGCTTTTGCGCGAGGATTGGAGCCATTATCACGTCCTGCGGGAAAACTGGTCGAAAATGAAACCGACTTTGCCGATTGCTTCTGGCGGCATGCATCCCGGACTATTGCCGAAATTGGTTGAGACGCTGGGCAATGATTTAATTGTCAATTTCGGCGCCGGCATCCATGGCCATGCTGACGGTTCAGCGGCAGGCGCGCGGGCGTGCGCGCAAGCGGTGGAAGCGATCAGCCGCGGCCTTGATTTGAAAGATTACAGCGTTAGCCATTCGGAATTGAAACAAGCGCTGGCTCAATGGATGGGCGTGCAGTATAAGTTGGAGAGGTGAGGAGAAAAACAAATAAGGCAAATAAGCCAAATAAGTCAAATAGGTCATGATAAGACATATATGTCATATTATTTAAAATGCAAAAAGCTTGACATTACCACCGGCGGCGCGGAAATTATTTTAATGAACGAAAAAGAAGCGGAGCTCTACGGTGTCAATCCCGGCGACAAGGTTTCTTTGATTTGGAGCAAAGGAAAAAAATTAACAGCCACGGTTGACATGTCGGAGAAAGAAGTAAAACACGGCGAGGTCGGATTATTTGAAGATATTTGGAAAAAACATAATATTGAAGAGGATGATATCGCGGAAGTGATTTTAGAATCGCGGCCGTTGTCAATCGAAACATTAAAAAAGAAAATGCTAGGCAAGCCGGCGGCGTACGAAGAAATTTACGCATTGATTAAAGATATTGTTGATGGCCGTTTAGGACAAATTGAAACCACTTATTACGCGGCCAGCGGTTTTGTCAAGGAATTTTCCGAGGAAGAATTATATTTCGTGGCAAAAGCAATGGCGGAAACAGGCGAGATGTTTAATTTGGGCGTGAAAGTCGCGGATAAACATTCTGTCGGCGGGCTGGCTGGCAACCGAATCACGCCAATCATTGTTTCCATCGTCGCGTCCTGCGACATTTATATTCCCAAGACATCTTCACGGGCGATTACTTCGCCGGCCGGCACGGCGGATACGATGGAAGTGCTCTGTCCGGTTTCATTTCCCATTGAAGAGATTAAAAAAATTGTCCGCAAAACACGCGCCTGCCTGGTCTGGGGCGGCGGGTTGAAATTGGCGCCGGCGGACGATAAAATCATCAAGGTTTCGCGGCCGCTGGCGATTGAATCGTATGATAAAATGATCGTCAGCATTCTGGCCAAAAAAGTCGCCACTGGCGTTGATTATTTGTTGATTGATATTCCAGTCGGGCGCGGTTGTAAAGTATCGAAGATGAAACAAGCTGTTGAAATTGGAGAAAAGTTCATCCGTCTCGGAAAGCGGTTCGGCATGAAGGTAAAATACGTCGCCACGCTGGCGCGCGAGCCATTGGGCCGCGGCATTGGGCCGGCGCTTGAAGCGCGCGATGTTCTTCGCGTTCTCCAGCAACATAAGTTCCGTCCGTTGGATTTAGAAAACAAAGCTTGCAAACTGGCTGGGGATATATTAGAATTAAAAGGACATTGCAAAGAAGGCAAGGGATTTGGGATCGCCAAGGGTCAGATTAAAAACAACGAGGCGTGGAAAAAAATGAATCAGATCATTATCGCCCAGGGCGGCAAAAAGGACATTAATTCCGAGGAAGTAATGCAGGAAGTCGAAAGATATGAAATTCACGCGAAGAAAAATGGCCGCATCAAGTTCGTTAATAACCGGGCAATCAATGAGGTCTGCATGAACCTCGGCGCGCCGGTTGACAAATATGCGGGTTTGCATTTGCACGTCCGTTTCAAGGATAAAGTGAATAAAGGACAAAAGCTTTTTACTATGTACGCCAGCAGTAAAGAACGATTGAAGCTTGGAATCCTGGCCGCTGGAAAAAATGAAATTTTTGAGATAAATTAGGATACGAGATGTACAAAATACAAGATGTACAGATTTATACAGATGTACAGATGAGGGCAGAAAAGATAAACAGGATAAACGAGATAATAGAGTTAAGTCCAAAGTTCTAAGTTCAAAGTCCAAAGTAAATTCAAAATTCAAAATTTCAAATTTTCTATTTTCTAGATCCTACTTTCTATTTTCTATTTACAAATTACGGGTTACGGATTACTGATTACGAATTACGAATTTATTTTCTTAATTTCTTAATTTCTTAATTTATTATTTATGCCTGACGAACAAAAAACAAATTCAACGGCCAAGACGAATTTTTTTCTCGGATTTTTTTCCGGCATGGCGTTAATTTCCATCATCGCGTTTTTTATTCTGTTGATTGTCGTTTTCAGCGGAAAACAACCGGTTGACCTTTCGGCGAAAGCGAAAGACGCTGATACGGCGAAAGAGGATGTTAAAAAAGAAGAGCCGCAATTGGTGAGCGTGCCGGCGGTCGCGGCCAATGATTATTTTCTCGGCGCTAAGGACGCGAAGGTCGTGTTAATCGAATACACTGATTTTGAATGTCCGTTTTGTCTGAATCATTCGAAGACGTCGAAAAAAATCAATGAGACCTATGGCGACAAAATAAAGTTTGTCGTTCGCCATTTCCCATTATCGTTTCATGAAAACGCGCAAAAAGCGGCAGAAGCGGCGGAATGCGCGGGCGAGCAAGGCAAGTTTTGGCAGATGTATGACGTTTTATTCGCGACAAACGAAGCAAAAACAATGGGAATTGAAAAATGGAAAGCTGAAGCAAAAAAAATGGGATTAAACGTAACAAAATTTAGCGAGTGTCTGGATTCGGGGAAATACGCGGATAAAATTAATCAGGAAATCGCGGATGGCGCGGCGGCCGGAGTTGATGGCACGCCGGCGACGTTCATCAACGGACAATTAGTTAGCGGCGCTTTGCCGTTTGAGCAATTTAAATCAATCATTGATGGTCTGTTGAAATAATTTAAAATAGTAGAGACGCGATTTATCGCGTCTTCTGTCGGGACGCCCCGACGGATGCGTCGGGGCGTCTCTTTGTTTTGTTTAAATTTCTTTGATTTGATGGTGCAAGCTGAAAAGAGCGAAAAAAATACTTATTGACAGCAAACAGCTGACGCCGATTTCCGTCGATTGAATCGTGTCGGCGGGAATAAGTCCGTAATTGGAAAACGTTTTCCAAAGCAGGAGCAGGGCAAAAGCTGATTTTTCAAGATTAGTTTTCGCTTTTCCAGAAACCGAAGCCATGATGCTGTAATCAACGCGCTTTTTTGTTCCATAATACCATTTGTAAACGCGGAGGATTGTCAGCGCGGTTCCAATGGCGATTATGGGCACGATGAAAGCGATTTCAATATAATCCCAGAACCAGATGAGAAAACTTATGGTGAAGATTTTGTCGGCCAGAGGATCATAGAACGCGCCAATTTGCGTGTTGAGTTTTCGTTTTCTCGCGAGCCAGCCGTCAAAGAAATCAGCGAGCCAGGCGATAGTGAAAAAGAAAAGCGCGAACGGCCAATAGTTTTTATGGCTGGCGAGGAATATCAGAGGAACCATGAGGAGTCCGAATGTGGTTATTGAATTCGGCAGTAGTCCTTTTTTGAAGTCGCGTTTGAAGTTGTAAATCATGCGCCCTCCTATGTTGAAAGAACAATAACATAAATGATAATAGCGGAATGATTATTTTAGTCAAGAGGAAAATGATTGGGCTTGAAATTTTGTTGGATTCAAGTATAATTGGAACAGGAAACGCGCAACGAGTAATGCGAAACGCGCCGATTGTCATTCTGAGTCTGTCGGATGATTAAATTTTGAATTTTGAACTTTGAATTTTTGATTTACTTTGAGTTTTGGATTTTGAACTTTGGACTTGATCTGTGGTGGGGTCGCATAGTTGGCCTAGTGCGTTTGCTTGGAAAGCAAATATGTCCGAAAGGGCATCGCGAGTTCGAATCTCGCCCCCACCGCCAATTTTCAGAATTTGGATTTTGGGCGATTGTTGCCCCTGCCTCGCCGGCAGGCGGGTCGCCCCGCCTCTGGCGGGGCTCGGCAATCCCGCTTAGCGGGACCCAAAATCCGAATTCTGAAAATTGGCGGTACCTTTTGGTTAAAATCCGAACTTTTTTTGACGAAAATCCGGATTGCGAATTTTGATTGCCGAGCTTCGCGCGGCAGGAGCAAAAACTTTTCCGCTCGGGCGGGGCGGGAAGAAAAAGGGGTGTGGGGAAAATGAATTCCCGCCCCGCCCTCGCTTCCGATCCGCTTCGCAGGCGAGCCACCGCTCTAAAATTATTTTGACGATTAAGTAAAAATTTCATATACTATTAAGTAGTATAATCAAGAAGTTGTTTATATACAACTATATTAGTAAAGTTTTATAAATATGTCAAAAGCGAAATCAGCTATCGGCGAAAATATACGAAAACGCAGACTCCAAAAGAAAATATCTCAAGATCGGCTTTCAAAGCTGGCCGATGTTGCTTTTCATACAATAGTAAAAATAGAATCCGGCGATACTCCTAATCCCACCATTAAGACCATTAAAAAAATTGCTGGGGCTTTGGATATATCCATTGACGATTTAACAAACTAAATATGTTGCGAAAATTTTTCTTATCGTTTTCTTTGATTTTAATATTCACCTTTTATATTCTATTTCAACGCGGCCGCGCTGAAGATGGAGATATTATTCTTCCGCCGGTAGATAAAAACAGGCAGCTTATTTTGACTCCCGGCACTCCTTCTGATACATCTACTGAGCCGCCAAGCCCGGAAAGCCAAACATCAAAAAGCAATTTTCTTCGAACCCTTAAGGACGGGGAATTTATCGGAAACATCATGGATGCTTATTACGGCAATGTGCAAGTGAAGGCAATTGTTCAGGGCGGAAAAATTATTGATGTACAATTTTTGGATTACCCTAGCGATAGGAAAAAATCTATTGAAATCAACAGAAGGGCAACGCCTCTATTGAAAACCGAAGCGATTCAGGCGCAAAACGCTCAGGTTGATATTGTCTCAGGAGCTACGCTCACTAGCCAAGCTTTTCAAGAATCTTTAGCCGACGCGCTTAGCCAAGCCAAAAACTGACTATGAAACAAACAAGAATTTTAATGGGAATGCCAATTACAATTAAAATCGTTGATATTTCCGCAGACGAACAAGACATCAACGAAGTATTTTCCTATTTCAAATACATAGACGAAAAATTTAGTGTCTATAAAAAAACAAGCGAGATAACACGAATTAACAACGGAAAGATAAAGAAATCTGATTGGAGCGAAGATATGAAAATCGTTTTTGCTTTATCCAAAGAAACAAAAATTAAAACCAGCGGATATTTTGATATTACGGCTTCAAATGGAAAATATGATCCGTCCGGTTTAGTAAAAGGATGGGCAATTTTTAACGCGTCAAAAATATTAGAAAAGCGGGGATTTAATAATTTCTATATTGAGGCAGGGGGCGATATTCAGGTTCGCGGAAAAAATCAGCAAGGGCAAAATTGG
>JACRNX010000060.1 GCA_016214755.1 Candidatus Falkowiibacteriota bacterium | reverse complement strand
TCTTTTCAAAAAGTTTTGCGGCTTTAAACCGCGCTTTTTCCCGCTGTTCACGGGATAATGAAGCCATATGTTTGTTTTTCATATGCTTTCATTATCTCATGAAATTATTATTAAGTTAAGTACGGAAAGTCAGTAGATTCTTAGCGCAGACTTATATGGCAAAGAAATTTTTAGTCATTATTATTTTAACGATATTATTCTGCGGGCTTTTTTCGTTTGTGGTCGTTAACGCTGCCGAAGAAACAGCGCAAGACAAGGCGCTCAAGGGATTGGACAAAACGGCGATTCCCGCTGGTTTTAGCACTGAAACGAAAGACCCTTCGCTCGTTATCGGCAAGATGATTAAAGCCATGCTCGGCGCTTTGGGAATCGTGTTTTTGATAATCACGGTTTATGGCGGCGTTCAATGGATGACCGCGGCTGGCGCGCCGGACGATGTCAAGCAAGCACGGAATATGATTATCGAGGGCGCGATCGGCCTGGCGGTCTGTTTGGCGTCGTATTCATTCGCTTATTACGCGGTGAAGCAATTAAGCGAAGCGGCGGGGATGTAAAAAAATAGAATTTAGAAAATAGAAAATAGAAGTTTGTTGGAGCGCGCTTTTCTGCATTCTGATTTCTATATTTTTGATTCTATTTTATAGATTCTAAATTCTAAACTTATGCAAAGCAAAAATTTATTATTTCTGGGAATGGTGCTGATTATTTTGGCAGTCAGTTTATTTGGCAATTTTCAGAGCGCGAGCGCGGGCGAAGACGATAGCGATATTCTCTCGACGCTTGGCCAAGCGGGCAAGGGAATGGGCCAAACAGAAGGCGACGATGGCGCGCCCAAAGCTAATTTTGCCACCATTATCGGCCAGGTGATAAAAGTAATTTTAGCCATTCTGGGGATTATTTTCTTGATTTTAATTGTTTATGCTGGTATTCTATGGATGACAGCGGCGGGCGAGAAAGAAGATATAGATAAAGCCCAGCGGATGATTACCCAAGGCGTAATTGGATTGGCGATTACTTTGGCCGCTTACACGATTTCGTATTTTGTGGTGGAGAATTTAACGGCCGCGGTTTCAACGACAAAATAATTTTCAATAATATAATAAAATATAAAATGTAAAATTATGAAGAGACATTTATTGACATTAGTTTTGGTGATGAGTTTAATGATGGTGCTCGCCGCGCCGCTCGCGGTTTCCGCGCAGAATTTGTTGGAGGGAAAAGATGCAACCCAAGTGCTAAAAGATACAGGCACGGTAGCTTATGGTACAGCCGATGCGCCGCAGCTGTTGCCCATGATCGGCAATATCATTAAGATTTTATTGACTTTGTTGGGCGTGATTTTCTTGATTTTAGTTGTTTACGCGGGATTTATGTGGATGACCGCCGGCGGAGATAAAGAAAAAGTTGAAAAGGCGCAGGACATATTAAAGCGAGCGGTGATTGGTTTGGCGATAACCTTGGCCGCTTACGCGATTTCTGATTTTGTAATATCAAATATTAATGCTGTTATTGAAAAATAGGAAAATCTATTACAAAGCTCCTCTTGAAGCATGGCGCAAGAGGAGCTTTTTTATTGTCGCGGACCGTCCACGGGGCCCGTAGGGAACGCATATATGCGTTCCCTACCAGTGCGTCGCCTTTTCGATTTCCGTTTATTCCGACATTCTTAATTTGAATTCCTCGACAAGATCAACAGGCGTGGGGTCAACGTTGTTTAATAACGCCAAATGATACGATGTCCAGAGTCCAAGCCAGAGCGTCCAAATCATTTTGTAAAAGGGTGCGCCGGCCGGCATTTCGATGATTTCCGCCTTTAACTTTTCGTCAAAGATTTTCGTAAAAATGTCCATCCGTTTTTTATTGCGTTCATGGTCAGCCGGGTCTTTCAGGATTACCGCTTTATAATTGTCGACTAAATTCGCGAAACCCACCATTTCATTGTGATTGAGTTCTGGAAAAAAATTCCAAAAGCATGGGGTCTTCGCGTTTTCATTAAAATTGATTTTCCAGACCATGGCGATGTATTTCCATAGAGCTGACGAGTAGACAACTGATATTTTGTCCTTAATAGACAGAGCCAGTTTTCGCGCCTGCGCTTCAATCGCGGGTTGTTCGGCTAAACATTGCTGGACAGATTGCGTTATTTCGTCGAAATCAGCAGTCAGCAGGTTGGAGTTTTGAAAAATTTTTATTAATGCGCCGACAAAATAGCCGTAAGACATTCTTGGCTGCTTGAAGTCCGGAATTTCAACAAGCAGATACCCTTTTTCCGCGGCGATCTGTTTTAGTTTACCCCCATGAGCGAATATGACTATGGACGACAGTCCGATTTTTTCCGCGTTCTCCAGCGCTGACAGCGTCTCTTCCGTATTGCCGGAGTAGGAACTGAAAAAGCCGCACCAGCTGTTGTCTACAAAATGCGGCAAGCAATAATCGCGGCTGACGTAAAGAGCGGCGTTAAACTTGGTTTTGGTCGCGTCTAAAAACGTCTGGAAAAGTTCAGCCGGGAAAGCCGAGCCGCCCAGGCCGCAGAAAATGATTTTTTTCGTCTCGGTCGAGATTTTGACGCTAACAGTTTCAAGCGCTTGCGCGAACTGTTTTGGCAAATCGCTGATTATTTCGCGGAGATTTTGTTTGTCAATATTTTCGTTGAACATAATTTTTTTAGAATCTAGAAAGTAGAAAATAGAAAATAGAAGTTTGTTGGAGTATACTTTTTTATATTATTCTAAATTCTAGATTCTACTTTCTAATCTCTCATCTCTAACCGCTAACCTCTATTGTTTAATTTATCAGAACAGATTTATTGTGGCAAAAAGTTATGCACAGAAAGTCGGCGAGATCAGCAAGACGAGCAAGACAAGTAATTAGGTAGTAGCTTTTTAGCTTATTAGCTATTTAGAGGGAAAGAACAAATATCAATAAAAAATATTTGTCGCACAATCCTTGATTTTTAGGATTGGACTTGCTATATTTTAGACAGTTTTAATCTAATGTTTACTATGTCCGGACACAGCAAATGGGCGACGACTAAACATAAGAAAGCGGCGGCAGACGCCAAGCGCGGCAATTTATTCACGAAATTGTCGAAGAATATATCAGTGGCGGCGCGCGCCGGCGCCGACCCGAATTTTAATTTTTCTTTGCGGCTTTCAATTGACAAAGCGAAAGAGGCGAATATGCCGAAGGATAAAATCGAATTGGCGATTCAGCGGGGAGCGGGCGGAGCGGACGGAGCGACGATTGAGGAAGTGCTCTACGAAGCGTTTGGCCCGTCCGGCGCGGCGCTTTTGATTGCTGGCGTGACAGACAACAAGAATAGGACGACTTCCGAGATAAAAACCATACTCGGGAAAAATGGCGGCACTTTTGGCGCTCAAAATTCGGTTAAATGGATGTTTGAGCATAAGGGCGTCGTTCATTTGGCGCCGGAGCAAATTAAAAATAACGACGAGCTTATGCTTGAGCTTTTGGAAATAGGCGCGGACGACGTGGCGGAAGAGGAAGGCGGATTGACCATATATTGCGGTTTCGTGAATTTCGAAAAAGTGAAAAAACAGCTTGAACAAAAAAATTTAAAATTGGAATACGCGGAAATGGAATGGGTGGCGAAGGATAAGATTCCGGTGAATGATGATGTCCGGTCGCAAGTTGAGAGGATGGTTGAAATATTGGAAGAACATGATGATGTTAATTCCGTCTATAGTAATATTGCATAGACGGGCAAGAAAGTAAGAAATTAAAAAATTAAGAAATTAATTAAAAAAATAAGGGGTAAGAACCTCGAGTGTTGTTTATACTTTTTGTCATGGACAGAAGCGTCGAAGCTTGAAAATTTTATCAGCGCCCAAGATTAATTGTATTGTATTTTGAGAGTGTAGAAAAATGCGCTTTCTCGGACATTGGTTTTTGCGCATCGTCTCCAGAGATCTGGCGCCCCGATGTCCATCGGAGCCCCAGAATACTGGGGAAGAGTGGGTTAGATACTCATTATTGCTCTTTTCATCGGC
>JACRNX010000070.1 GCA_016214755.1 Candidatus Falkowiibacteriota bacterium | reverse complement strand
TTCCTTGATTTCTTCTTGATTGTATCCTTCTTCTCGCCATTTTGCTTCTTTTTGAACAATGGTTTCTGGCGCAATGATGAATGCGCCGGATTCTCGTCCTCTAATTTCCGCTGATGGATTATTTGATTGTTCGCGCCGGATGGGCATAATTTAGATTGAGATGGTTACAAAACTATTTCGTTGCGAAATTTTGTAACCATCTCATTATTTATACGAAATTAAAAACCAGCAATATCCTGCCCCATCTTGCTCACTGCTTGGCCGACCGCGCCAGATATTCTTCTTTTTTCAATTATCTTTTTCACTTTTTCCGGAATTGTTTTACTTTTCAATAAAGTTTCAAAGGCCTCTCTCTGCGCTTTTCTCTGTTCTTCATCGCCGATTTTTGCAAAAACAGCGTATTCCATCCCTTCGCGCAGAGCGGCGAGCGGATCTTGATTGCCGAGACCGACAAAATAATCGCGCACTCTAATCAAATCGGAAAATTCATAATTAAACTTTTGTTTTTGCTTTTTCAAAATATCCTTAATTGAACTGCGAAGAGAAAGATGAAAAACGGTTAATACATCGCAAAACAATTCTCTGATTTCTTGCTCAAGAGGAATCACGCGCGCGATATGGGCAAAACGTTCTTTGATGTCTTTCTCGGAGAGCGGGCTTTCTTTTTTGTAAGCCCAGCGGCGCAAAAAATCAGGCGCCAAAGGCAGGCGGCCGGCGTATTCAGGAGGATTAGTTGAAGCAAAAAGACGAAAATGTTTGCCCGCTTCCACAGAACGACCGCCGTCTTCCGATAGTTCAATGCGCCTTTGCTGTTCAAGGATACGATTTAAAGCGACCAAAATTTGCGGCTCGGCCGCGCCGATTTCATCAATATAAATCCAATAGCCATGGCCATTGTTTCGCGTCATGGCCTTAACCACTTCGCCGTCTTGCCAATGAAACATCTTACTTTCAAGATCAATGCCCTCTATGGCCGCGAACTGTTCCCATTCTTCCCGGGTCAATCCTCTGCCCTCTTTTACCGCCTTTTGAAAAAATGAAAGCGCTTCTTTTTGCAACCCTGACAATGATTTTGTTTGCCAATCAGCGAGCGCCTTATAATCTTCAAGGGAAAATGACTGGCCGGCTTTTTGCGCTTTCTCCACTCGTTCGCGGACTTCTTTTGTCAGCCCCGCCTTTCTTTTGATGGCGTCCAAAATCTTCTGCTGAGCGGTGGCCGACTCGGGCACATGCTTGCCAAAAAATTCTGATGGGTCGGTCGTGCCGCGAACAGAAACGCGCACTAACTTGTGATTAGTAAGATAAGCCAAATATTCAAGGGCTTTAGTTTTGCCAATGTCGGTCTCGCCTTCAATTAAAGGGGCGTGGTTTAGTTTGACGCCGATGGCAAAATGTTTTAAAATTGCTTTTGCTTTGTCATCATGCAGAAAATCGTCAAATTCTTCTTGGCGAAAATTCGTTCCTTCTCCTCCTTCGCGCTCCGCGTCATAAACCTCTAACTCAATACCGAGCACCGAGACCCATTTCTTTTCATAGGCCTCGCTGGTTCTTCGATCGGTTTCGCGGGTGGTAAAATAAAAAATCGGCTCGCGCTTGGCGCGTTCGGTCCGACTTTCAAAGATTCCTCCTCCCGACGCCCTTTCTGATTTAGGCATATGTTTGAAAATATTTATGTTCTGAAAACTATTCCAAAATCCGCCTGAAACGTTTCAAAGGGACATTCTTCAAGATTTTCTTCAGATATTATTGCTAAAACGCGGCTGTCGCCCATCCTAATATCTTTATCTTGGTCTTTGTTATAAAGATGGCCGTTTTCGCCAAGAGTCCGCATCTGCTCGTAAAGCCAACCGGGAATGTCTGCTGTTTTAATATCCAAAACAAGCCAAGCGTTTTGTTTTAGAACTTTATCAACCGCCTTAAAAAAATCCACAACATCGCTGTTTTTTGTAACTTCAAAAATTTCAGACACTCTTTTCATTTGAGAAAGCTCCATCCGCGCTTTTTTTGTCATTAGCTTCTTTTTGGCGATAATTAATCCGGACGGCGGACTGACTGTTAAAAATTTGAGAAACTCTGGTAGAGAAGGCATATATTTGATAATTAGTTCAGAATGAAGTTTTACGATTATATTTATTCTTATTATAATGAATTGTTGATTTTAATCAAATGCACTGCCCTGACAACGGAAATTAGAAATGTCCTATTTCAATCTTTGCTCTGATGGCGCGGGTGTTAAATAATTTTATCCAACTATTATCCGACCAGTTTGTAAACAGCGCCGATGACAGCGAAAATCAGCCGGCCAAAGATATTGGTGTTCAAAAAGTTATCCAAAATAATAATGCCAATTAAAATCATCGAGCCCTGCCGCTCCAGTATTTCTTTAATTGAAAAAAAACGCGCGTCTGACAAAACGCTGAACAATATCTTCGAACCGTCGAGCGGCGGGATGGGAATCAAGTTGAAAATCGCCAAAGTCAAATTTAAAAAAGTCGCCAACGATAAAAAAATTGCGAGCAAATTCAACTCCGCCGGCAGGTTGGCGCTTCCAGCGTTGATGAGAAAAAGCGGGTGCAAATCAGGAAAGATCCAGCGGAAGGAAAAAATAAAAATTGCCGCCAAAATAAGATTGGAAAGCGGGCCAGCCAGAGCGACGATGGCCGGGCCGAACCGCGGAAAACGGAGATTGTACGGATTAAAAGGCACGGGATTTCCCCAACCAAAACCGACCAGCAACAGCATAAAAAATCCCAGCCAACTGATGTGGGATAGCGGATTCAATGTTAATCGGCCGGCCGCTTTCGCCGTCGGATCGCCGAGGAGTGTGGCCGCGAGCGCGTGCGAAAATTCGTGGATAGTCAAAACCACGACAATGGCGAACAGCCAGACGACAAAAAACAGCGGTTCGCTTATTAATGACATCAGCATCATAATTTAAAATCATTTTAAAAAATTACTCATTGCTTTTATTAGGGTTCTGATTTGTTCATACTGTCTTTTTGCGCGACGCCTATTTTCCACACCCCTTTTTCTAAGAAGGCCTCAATTGTTTGACGGCTGGCTTTATTAATTAAATTAGAGTGGGATATTTTATTCATTTTTGCATATTCAGCAAGGGTTAGAATCTGCGCGCCCTCAAGATAAGCAAGTCGTTTATAATAACTATTGGTCAGCGCCTTGCCGACTATTTCTTCCATAATAGCGGTCGCGCCCTTGGCATCAAATTCTATAAACGCTTCATAATATTTTTTTCTGTCAATAAATTTTATATTTATAGGGACAAACCCTTCTCGTATTAACAGGTAATTATTGATAACGCGGCCAATGCGGCCATTGCCGTCACAAAATGGATGAGTGTATTCAAAGGCAAGATGCAATTTTGCTATTCTTCTGATTATATTTTCATGACTCGAAGCATTATATTCGGACAATATTTTTTCCAGACGATTCACTATCTCTTTGGGGTTAGGGGCGATGTGGCTGCCGACACGCACAAATTCATTTTCCTTTCTGAATCTACCGGCAATATCGTCGCGGATATTTGAAATTAACATTTTATGAAGTGATAAAATTACTTCGAGAGTTAATTCTTGCTCCTTGGCTCTTTTGTCAATATATGACACAACCCGCGCCAGATTTTTCGCTTCAAAAATTTCTCGTTCAGTAATATATCTATCCAAATCTATTTGCAAAAGTATTTTCTCTGTTTCTTCAAGAGTGAGCGTGCTGTTTTCAATGGCATTGGAGTTATATACCTGTTCGGCCACTTCCGCTTCGCTCAACAATTTCAAAAGCGCCTGTTTGCCAACAGCCGCGGCATAATAACGTTCTCGCAGGTGAGAAATTATGTTAATAATATGTAATGTTTTTGGCATAGCTATAAAATTAAAAGAATTAAGCGCTTTAACTCTATTTTATACCCTTTTCACCTTTTTGTCAAATAAAACGTGAAAACCTGCTAAAAAATGACGCGTTTCACGATTATGATAGCTTTTGGCGAAGGGTAAAGTCCTATCCGCAACACTTCGCGCAAGAGTTTTATCTTCTTTTTCTATTTCGGCCGTTATTTGCGAGCGCGTGCGAAAATTCGTGGATAGTCAAAACCACGACAATGGCGAATAGCCAAACAATGAAAAATAACGGTTCGCTTATTAACGACATCAGCATCATAATTTAAAATCATTTAAAAAATTAATTAACGTGAAAAATTCTTAAACGAGATATTTCGGATTATATGGCGTATACTTTTTTTCTCGACAACAGTCGGATACTTCTCAGCAATTAACAAATTTTATTTTCGTTTTGGCTTCGAGGCGTTCACCTCCGACCCTCCTGCTCCTTAGTCAAAACACATTCCTTGTCTTTTCCATTAAGAATAAATACTCATGGTGTTGATTATCGCTGTTAATCCATTTGTTTGTCCAACGCATACCACCCATAACATTTATTTTATAGTTAATTTCAACTGCTTTTAGTAATTTTCCCGATTCGTGTATTATGTCATTTAATTCTTGCTTCGTCGCCCTACCTCCAGAACTATACGAAAGAAGAATATAATGAGATTTAGTTTCTTGGATTAGTTTTCTTAACGCCTCCATAGCGATAAAACTTCCTTTTTCATTTTTTCTAAATTCCTCAAAAACAGAACTAGCAACAATATCTCTTGTGTCCACTCTTCGATTAACCTTTCCAAATAATTCAGGCTTGTCGTGATTGATAATAGTAGTCCATATGTGATAATAAGAAGCATACCTGACACGGCTCGGAGGCATTTTTTCATTGTTTGAGCCATAAGGAGGGTCGAAATATACAAAATCAAATTCTTTTTTTTGTATCGTATCAAAAATATCTCCACGAATTACTTCGTGTTTTCCTTTGGTTTTAAATCTTTTTGGCAATTTCAAAAATAAACCATTATGCGATCTTGGAGACCATTTTGCCAAGTAAGAAACATAGTGCCCAAGGGTACTATCAACAGAATCAAGGGCATAGATTAAGCTTGTTAAAATAACACATTTATCTTCCCACGATAAATCCAATTTCTCTATCTCATCCCTTATTGCATCGAGTTTTCTAGTATTCTTTGTTTGAAAGGGTTTTTTGCCCTCGTCTATTTCCGCCCCGTAGTGTTTTGTGTACCAGCCATCATATCCTTTTAAGCCATTCAAGCGATCTAAAATTTGCTGATAAAATTTATCTTCTTTTTTTGACTTTAGATAGCACGTACCAAAAACTTCAGACCAAGCTGAAATATCGTTGGCTGTCGTTTTATATCCAAGCTGAGCAAAAGCTTGAGAAACTCTGGTTGTTCCGCTAAACCCATCAAGTACCTTTTTTACTCCGTCAAGTTCGCCTAGAATTTGAACGATGTAAGGTAGTATTTTTAATTTTGACCCTGCGTATTTGATGCCTTCTGTTGTCGGAACAACCAATGTTTTTCTGCCGAAAATGTCTAATTGTTGATCGTTCATAATTTTTTAAGCCTATCAATGTCTTTCTGTAAGATTTCATTAGCAACTTTATGACCTTCTTCGGAACTATTTAAAGCAAGGCCAAAAAGTTTTACAAGTGTATGATTGTGTGAATAATCTATCCAGCCATTTGTGAGAGAGTCAAAATAATCAATAGCGTTTTTTGTGTGTGTCCAAAGGCCGCGCTGTAAAGCATTTGCCGAAGCACCGCCATATCTTACTTCACATATATATTCATTTTTAGGATCTACAAACATATAAATCGGATGGGATCTCCCCTTTCCTGGCACCACTCTGCCTGTCATAAAATCAAATCTTTGTCCCTTATCAATAAATATAATTTTATTTATGTTGTCTCTTGCCTTTTTATGGTCAAAAATCATGATGTTGCAGCGTTGATTTTTTTCATCATAAATTAGAGGCATTACATTTATTGCCCCAAAATCGAAAAATTCAGAAGCGTTAAAAATTGCTTCTATCTTTCTATTATCCCGGATTTCTTTACCTTGCTTTTCAAGAAATGGGAACATCTTCTGTTTGCTGTCAGTGGATAATTGCAAAAGACCATCCCCATAAGCTTTTAAGCTGACGGGAAATTTCGTTTTGCTTATCTCGCTCATTATCATTATATCTTCTTCGTGTTCTTTCGCCCGAAAAAGGTCTTTGCCAACATGAATACTTTTAAAATCATACATGAATTGATTGATAAACTCGACAATTCCAATTTCAGCTAAATCGCCGTGCGTTTTATTCCCAATTAATCTCATTGTAAAAATGTTTGATAAGGTATTAACTACCAAATGACGATTTTTGCCAGCTAGTAATTTGAACCGATTTTTAAAATCTTCGTAGCTGCTCATAATGTTTTAAGTATGCTTAATAAGTCTGTTGAATAATACACTGAATAAATAAGGAAAAACAAAATTTCTATTCCTTTTTTCAAAAAAGGCCTACACGCAAAACAATTATTAAATGAAAAATTATTTAGCAAGCGAACCAGCTATCCCCTATTAGCCGCCATAGCCCCTATCTGTTTTGTAGGGTTCTTCCATTTTTTCCATTTCTTCCTTCAACTGCTCCTTAGTAGATATAGATGCTGCTTTACGAGTTTTATCTATTATTAAGGTTAGAATACCAATGATCATGAATAGCAAGAAAAGCCAGTAGCAAGAGGTTTTATTTGGATGACCTTTCTCGAGTATAGTCAGTGCACTCAGTAGAGCAGAAATGGATATACCAAAAGAAGCTGGCCATACGATTTGCCAAAAACTTGTGGGGGAAATAATTCTATCAACCATTTTCTTTATTCTATCCCAATCTTTTCCATACACAGGAAAGCCCTTCCATTTTTCTGGGACTGGTAATTGGCATGATTGAGATATCTCGATTTCACTCTCACTCTGTTTTGCTGGTGGAATTGACATCTTTATCAATTAAGCCTATTTTAAGGGCATTGAAAAATAATGTGTGACTGCAATTTTTGCAGGTTGCATGGACAATTGGAGTAATACTCGACTGCCCGCCAATTACCATGCCCCCTCCATGAAATTCGCGTAACTCAAAGATTCTATCAGAAACATCCCACTGATTATGTCCACAAACTGAACAAATCTTTGGCTGTTGCCAAACTTCATTGAGTTTTTCTATAAGTTTTTTTTGCTGTTCATCATTAAGTTTCATAGTTGTATTTTACCATAGAGGCTGCGGCGCCTAACTCGTCATTACAAAATGTTTTCGCAAATATGCGGTTGAGGCAACGGACACTTGAAATATTATATCACGCGTGGTAGAATAAATCCAATGTGAAAATACGGATTACGTCCTTCGCGGCTCGTCCCGACTTTACGTCGGGGACTCGCACTCTTCGACAAGCTCAGGGTGACATTCCTCAGGATGACAATTGCGTTCTTTCTGTCACCCTGAGGCCCTCGAAGGGTGCCAGTGTCGTGGTTTGAGAGCGCTTCGATAAACTCAGCACATGCCTCACCATGACACTCTGGTACGGATTTTTCGAGATAGATAGTTAGAGTTTTTATTTGTAACATTCGTAGTGATAAGCTTGCCCTGAGCCCTGAGCTTGTCGAAGGGTCGAAGGGTAATTTGTAGCAATTTTTTATTTATTATCTATTTACTATGTCAAAAATTTGCGAAAAGTGCGGCCGCGGGCCGACGATTAAAATCTTCCGAAGTCATTCCAACATTGCGGTAAAAAGGCGGCAACGCCCGAATCTGCAAGGCAGAAAAATCAATGGCAAGCGAACATTAATCTGCACCAAATGCCTTAAAACCCTAACTAAGGCGTAAACAAAGATGCCTAACGGCATCCTTTGTTTTTCAATTTGACTAACCCTATGCTCACAAAAAAAAGAATAATTTATCTGACTCTCGGTCTGGCCGCGATTATCATTATCATCGCTATTTTCAGTTCGACAAATGACGCGAAAAACCAGCGGGAAATTGTCACCGTGACAAAAATGGACTTAATCCAAGAAGTGAATGTTACCGGCAACATTAAACCAGCCGAAGAAGTGTCGCTGTCTTTTGAAAAAGCCGGCAAAGTCGCGGTTGTTTCTGGCGTCGTCGGCCAACAAATCAAAGCGCACGAAATACTGGTTATTTTGTCAAACGCGGATTTGGCGGCGCAACTGAAACAAGCGCAAGCGAGCGTTGAAAGCGCCAAGTCCGGACTGCTTCAATATCAAGCCGGCCTCGACAAGGAAAACGCCAAGTTAATCGAATACCAAAAAGGCACCAAGTTAGAGGAAGTCCAACTAGCGCAAACTGGGGTAGCGAACGCGGAGAAGTCATTGGCGGACGCGGAAAAAAATTTGAACGAAGTTGAACAAAAAGCGCTCGCTGATTTGGATGACGATTATTCCAGCGCGCTCACCAGCGCTCTTTCCGCTGAAACCACGGCCGAAACCAGCTTGCTTACAATCACGGATATTCAAACAAAATACTACAATGGCACGGATACAGACTCCAATCTCGTCGCCAACAAAAAAGCCAGCGTGGTTTTAAGTTTATTGGGCGAGCCGAACGCCGGCCGTTATAATAAAGATGATTTAAACAAACTGAGCGGCGGGACGAAAGCAATAGTAGCGCAGGCGCAATTGACGCAGAAAGGCGCGGACATCGCCAATGCTTTGTTCCAATTAAAATCAAGATTGCAAATCATTAGAAACACTTTAACCGCGATTCCGATTGCCAATGTTTCAGCCGCGGACATCACTTTGCTCAATATCGAAAAAACGAACATTGATTCAGCGGCAACGACAATCAACAGCAAGGAACAGGCGATTGCCATTCAAAAATTGACGAACGAAAACAACGCGACGGCCGCGAAAATCAGCGTGACCACCGCGAAAAACAATCTGTTGACCGCGAAAGACCAGCTGGCGATTAAAAAGTCCGGCTATACCGCGGAGCAGATTGCCGGCCAGGCGGCGCAAGTCAAACAAGCGGAAGCCAATCTTGCCGGACAACAAGCTCAAATCAAATACGCGGAAGCGAACGTCGCTAATATTCTGGCCCAATTGGGAAAAACAGTTATCCGTTCGCCGATAAACGGCACCATCGCTGAAGTTAATGTTAAAGTCGGAGAAATTTCTTCGCTCGACAAGCCGGCCATGAAAATTATTTCCGCGGCTAAATTTCAAATTGAAACCAATGTGCCGGAAATTGACATCGCGAAAATTAAAGTTAACGATGAAGCGGAAATTACACTGGACGCTTTTGGCGATGAAACAAAATTCAGCGCCGTAGTGATAAAAATCGATCCAGCGGAAAAAATCATCGAGGGTGTGCCGACCTATAAAGTCACGCTCGAACTGCAAAAAGACGCGCCCGGCGTTAAAAGCGGGATGAGCGCCAACATCACGATAATCACCGGACGAAAAGAAAATATTTTATCTCTGCCGTCGCGCGCGGTTCATTCAACGAACGGCGATAAATACGCGCTTGTCATTCAAAAAGATGGAACGGGAGAAAAGGTCAAAATTAAAACCGGCGAGCGCGACGGCAATGGCAATGTTGAAATAACAGAAGGGCTGATAGAAGGCGATCAAGTAGTCGTCATCAATAAATGACACAATATTAAATGACGCAATATGGCGCTGATTGAGGTCTCTAATCTGACAAAAATTTATCAGCTCGACAGCAGTGAAACGCGAGCGCTCGCTGGCGTTTCGTTTAACATCGAGAAAGGAGAATTTGTGGCCATTATGGGGCCGTCTGGCTCCGGCAAATCAACGCTTTTGCATATCCTCGGATTTTTGGAAAAACAGACCGCCGGCGTTTACAAATTTCAAGGAAAAACTTACGGCGATTACGCGGAGGATGAATTGGCTCATCTACGCAACAAAAAAATGGGCTTTGTTTTTCAAGCGTTTAATTTGCTGGCGCGGACAACGGTTTTCGACAACGTGAAACTGCCGCTCATCTATTCAAACATTGACGATTCTTCGGTTGATGAAATAACGCGAAACGCGATTAAAAACGTCGGACTGGAACACCGCGCGGGGCACGAATCGTCCCAACTCTCTGGCGGCGAAAAACAACGGGTGGCGATCGCCCGCGCCCTAGTCAACAATCCAGAGGTAATCTTCGCTGACGAGCCGACCGGCAATCTTGATTCAAAATCAGGCGGACAAATCATGAACATTTTGCGGGAACTGAACGAAAAGCATGGGCACACGATAATTTTAATCACCCACGACCGCCAGATGGCCGAACACGCGCGCCGCGTTTTATTTTTACGCGACGGGGAGCTAATTGAAGACAAAAAAACAGAACCGCCTGCTCCTTTGTCATTGCGAGGAGCTCCGACGTACGTCGGGGCGACGAAGCAATCCCAGCGCCTATAGTCTCGAGATTGCTTCGTCGTCTGACTCCTCGCAATGACGGTGCTGCTTCGCCCTCCAACTGCCAAATTGAAAGTCACCCTTCGGAGAAAATCGCCTTAAAAACATCAAGACAGTCTATGAAACTCAAACACACTTTTAATATCGCCTTAACCGGACTGCGCGCCAATAAACGCCGCTCATTTTTGACGATTCTTGGCATTGTCATCGGTATTACGGCCATCATTTTAATTATGGCTATCGGCAGCGGCGCGGAAGGTTTAATCGTGGGAGAACTCGGCGGACTGGGCGCGGAAACCATTGTCATTCGGCCGGGCAAAGAACCGAAAGGACCGACTGATTTCGCGGAAACGCTGTTTTCCGATTCTTTAAAACAGCGAGAGCTCGAAGCAATCCTAAAAAAATCAAATGTTCCTGATCTTATTGACGCCGCGCCCGAGGTTTACGTTCCGGGCAGCGTCTCTTACGGCGATGAAACGTACAAGCCGACGATCATCGGCTTTGAGGCTGACTTCATGACCGACGCCCTGAAATTAAAATTGGCCGACGGAACGCTTTTTGATGAAAATGATTTAAAAAGCAAAGCCAAAGTGGCAATCATTGGCTCAAAGGTAAAAGACGAATTATTCGGCGACGAGTCTCCTCTCGGAAAAAATATCCAAATCAAAAATATAAAATTCCGCGTCATCGGCGTTTACGCGCCGCGCGGCCAAGTTGTTTTTTTCAATGTTGATGATTTGATTCTTCTGCCGCACACCACCGCCCAAACGTACTTATCCGGCAAAGATTATTTTCATCAATTAACCGCGCGCGCCAAAAGCCCGGCGGTCGTCAATCAAACAGTGGAGGACATCAAACGAACTCTCCGCGAATTGCATAATATCACTGACCCGGAGAAAGACGATTTCAACGTGCAAACCCAGCAGGGATTAGTTCAGCAAGTCCGCGTCATCATCAATGTTTTTACCGCTTTCCTTTCTTTTGTCGTCGCCATCTCGCTCGTGGTCGGCGGCATCGGCGTGATGAACATCATGCTCGTTTCTGTCACCGAACGCACGCGGGAAATCGGACTGCGCAAAGCGATCGGCGCCACCAATCGCGACATTCAATTGCAATTTTTAACCGAAGCGACATTGCTTACTGTCGCCGGCGGAATAATCAGCATCATCCTCGGCAGCGGTTTATCACTTCTGTTTTCATTCGCGTTAAGCAGAGCGTATGAACTCAACTGGGCGTTCCAATTTCCAATTCTCGCCGCTGTTCTCGGCATTGTTGTCTCCGGTTTGATCGGCCTCGTCTTCGGTTTGTATCCCGCCAATCAAGCGGCGAAAAAAAGCCCGATCGAAGCGTTGAGGTATGAATGAGTTTAAAAATAAATGGAAGAATGATAAAATAAAGGTACGGATTACGGATTATGTTCGGATATACGGATTAACAACATACGAAAAAACGAAACAGGTTGTAGGTTGTAGTGAGTAGGTTGTAGAGATTTTTTGACGTAAAAAGTAACCCTTCCAAGCCAGCTCACTTCACAGTTCCACTTTTTGTCGTCTCTATAAAACTACTCACTACCCCCTACCACCTACAACCTTTTTAATATGCAATTCAAAAAAGAAATTGCCGAAGCGATTAAAGAAACGTTGAAGCAATTTAAAGTCAAAACCGACAAAACAAAAATAGAGGCGGAACTCAAACCGCCGCCGGCGCCAGCACTCGGCGATTTCGCGTTCCCCTGTTTTTCATTGGCAAAATCATTCAAAAAGAATCCGACGGACATCGCGAAATTACTGCGGGACGCGATACGAAAAACGAAAAACTTCGACAAAATTGACGCCAGCGGCCCTTATCTGAATTTTTTTATTGAAAAAACGCGCTTAGCCGCGGAAACAATAAAACAGGTGCTCAAAGAAAAACAAAAATACGGCCGCGGACAAAATAAAATCGGCCGCGTAATGATTGAATTCCCGTCGCCGAACACCAATAAGCCTCTCCACCTCGGCCATCTGCGGAACATGGCCATCGGCGAATCAGTCGCTCGTTTATTGGAAGCAACTGACAACAAAGTCATTCGCGCTAATTTGAACAACGACCGCGGCGTCCATATCTGCAAATCAATGCTCGCCTATCAAAAATTCGGCCGGAACAAAAAACCGGATAAAAAAACCGACCATTTTGTCGGCGATTATTACGTACGTTTCGCGAAAGAACTGGAAAAAAATTCAAAACTGCAGGACGAAACACAGGCCTTATTAGTTAAATGGGAAAATGGCGACAAAAAAACAATCGCTTTGTGGAAAAAAATGACCGCTTGGGCGATTGACGGCTTTAAAGAAACATACAAAACGTTTGGCATTAAACACGACATCACTTATTTTGAAAGCTCTTTATACGACAAAGGCAGAAATATCGTTAATGACGGACTTAAAAAAGGCGTATTCCAAAAACGCGCGGACGGCGCGATACTTATTGACTTAACCAAAGACGGACTGGACGAAAAAATCCTGCTTCGCGCGGACGGCACGGCGGTTTACATCACCCAAGACCTTTATCTGGCGAAATTAAAAAACGACAAATTCAATCTGGACGGCTCAATTTACGTCGTTGGCAGCGAGCAGGAATATCATTTCAAAGTCCTATTTTTAATTTTGCGAAAACTCGGCTTTAAATTCGCCAAGAACCTAAAACATCTTTCTTACGGCATGGTCATGTTGCCCGAAGGAAGAATGAAATCGCGCGAAGGAACAGTGGTGGACGCGGATGATTTAATCGAGGAAGTGAGGCAGTTGGCGGAAAAGGAATTGACCAAACGCTATCACTTGCCGACAAAAGAATTAAAATCTCGGGGCCTGAAAATCGCGCTGGCGGCCATTAAATATCATTTTCTGCGGCCTGATGTTGGAAAAACAATCACTTTCAATCCGAAAGAATCAATCAGCTTTGACGGCAATACCGGCCCCTACATTTTATACGCCTATGCCCGCGCTGGTTCGATAATAAAAAAAAGTAATAGACGAATCGCGGTGCTGAAAATTTTCTCGGTTAATCAAGAAGAACGGAATTTAATCAATAAAATCAGCGAACTGCCGCAGACCGTTCTGGCCGGCGCCAGAGAATACAATTCTGCGCCAATCGCCAATTATGTTTTTGATTTGGCTCAAATTTTCAACGCATTCTATCACCAATGCCCTGTCATCGGCTCGGATAACGAGTCCCTGCGGCTGAATCTGACGAACGCTTTCCGGCAAACGCTCAAAAACGCGCTTTATCTTTTAGGCATTGAAACGATTGAAGAGATGTAAATCAACGCGCTTTTAGGGCGAACTTAAGCTCGTTTCTTTTTTATTTTAAACATCGCCACCTATTCTGTCTTATTCTGTCATATTCCGACAGCGATTGCCGACTGACTTATCCTCAATTAACGGCCAACTTGTTATTGACAAGAATTTTCCGTTTGCTACAATATACCCGTACCTATGGTATAGGTCGGGCACGCTTATTAATAACTTAAAAATATGACTACCCAAAAAGAAAAAGCTCTTGTCAATTTTAAGAAAGCCCAAAGCCTAATTTCTAAAATTATCGAAATGGTCGAAGCCAATCAATACTGCATTGAAATAATGCAGCAAAATTTGGCCGCGCTCGGGCTCTTGAAATCCGCTCATCAAATGCTGATGGAAAACCATCTCAATACTTGTTTCAAGAAAGCGATGGCGACAAAAAATGAAAAAAGAAAACAGGAGATGACCCAAGAAATTCTAAGGGTCACGAAACTATCTAACAAGTAACTGAAAAAATTAACAAAACACGAAATATGAAAGAACACATCTATTATATTAAAGGAATGCATTGCGCTTCCTGCGAAATCATCATTGAAAAAAAATTGCTCGAACTGGGCGACATCAAATCAGTCGAGGCCTCAACAGCAAGGGGCTGCGCGCTGATTGAATATCTCGGCGAAAAACCCAGCCTTGAGAAATTAAACAAACTCTTTAGAAATGAAGGATACATTTTTTTCGACAACCCCCCTGAAACACCAGACATCTTTAATCCTTTGCGTTTCCTTGGCGCCATATTTATTGGATTATTAATTATCGCCGGCTTTATCGGATTAAACAAATTGGGCGTGTCGGGACTAGTAAACGTCAATGAAAAATCATCTCTTCCGATGTTTTTCGTCCTCGGACTCATCGCCGGCATTTCTAGTTGCGCGGCTTTAGTTGGCGGCATTATCCTTTCAATGTCAAAACAATGGAATGACTTATATCCCAGTGCGGCGTCAGCTTCAAAAAAAATTCAACCACACTTGATATTTAATGCCGCCAGAATCATTTCATACGGAATTTTCGGGACAATCCTCGGCGCGATTGGCGGCATATTCAATCTTTCTTTGAAATTAGGCCCTATTTTTATCATCGCTGTCTCCGCGTTGATGATTTTTCTTGCTCTTCAAATGCTCGGCGTTAAAGCGTTTAAAAGATTCCAATTCACCATGCCAAAATTTATTACCAGACATATCGCCGACGAATCTAATTTCAAGGGCCGCTATATGCCGTCCTTGCTGGGCGCGTTTACTTTTTTCCTTCCTTGCGGTTTTACGATCACTGCCCAAGGGCTCGCTTTAATATCCGGCAGCGCGATTCAAGGCGGATTAATTATGCTCTTTTTCGCTTTAGGCACTCTGCCGATGCTTTTAACCATTGGGCTCTCCGGCGTCAAATTTTCCCAGAAGCCGCATCTGGCTGACAAATTTTTGAAAGTGGCGGGAATGGTAGTTTTGTTTTTCGCGCTTTATAACATCAATTTCCAAATGAATGTTTTGGGACTGCCCAGCTTCAGCAATTTTAATATAAAAGCAACGGCCGAGACGACAGACAACGCCAATTCTAACGGATTGCCGCTGATTGTAAACGGAAAACAAACTATAAAAATGAATGCCTCGTCTTCTGGATATTCACCAAACTATTTTAAAGTCAGAACCAATGTGCCGGTGCGTTGGATTGTTACCGACAAAGGTACCAGCGGCTGCACCAATGCCATTATCTCAAAGAATTTATTTGAAGGAGAAATCTCCTTGACTCCCGGCCAAATCAGCGTCAAGGAGTTTACTCCTAAAAAACCAGGCAAATACAAATTTAGCTGCTGGATGGGAATGATATCCGGAATTATCGAAGTTGTCAGCGGCGATAAATCAGCGATTGAAGACGATTTTTCAGAAAGCAATGGCAATTCATTTACTGCCTCCGGCGCGGAAACATCCGGTGGAAGCTGCGGCGTAAACGGAAAATGCGGTTGCGGTGGAAGATAAAATTAACTTTTATTAATTAAAACCAAAAAATATGAAAAAGATAATTTTAAAAATTTCCGGCATGCACTGCGCGTCGTGCGAACAAATTATTGAAAAAAAACTGCTTGCTGTACAGGGCGTTAATTCGGTTTCAGTAAGCTATGCGAACGAAAAAGCATTTATTGACGCGGAAGAATCAGTTTCAATAAAAAAACTAACTGAATCCGTCGCTGATGCTGGTTATCAGGCAGAGGAAATCAAGGAAAACGACAAAGACAAAACAGAAGAACGCGCCCGAAAAGAAAGAAAAATAATAATACGAGAACGAAATTTATTCATCATTAGTCTGATTTTAAGTTTACCGATAGTTGTTTTGAGCATGATTTTACGCGACAAATCAGAGACAAGCCAGCTGATTCAATTTATTCTTGCCAGCATTGTCCAATTCGTCATCGGCGCGCGTTTCTACCGCGGAATGTACCATGCCGCTAAGAATAAAGCGGCGAATATGGACACGCTGATTGCCATTGGCACAAGCGCGGCGTATTTTTATAGTGTCGCCTCAACCTTTATTTTACGCGGCGAAATATTTTATGAAACCTCCGCTTTGCTTATCACCTTCGTCGTTTTGGGTAAATGGCTGGAAGTAAAAATGAAAGGGCGGACAGGCGAAGCGATAAAAAAATTGCTTGGTCTACAAGCGAAAACAGCGCGAGTGGAGCGGGCCGGCCAGGAAATGGATATTGGAATTGACGAAGTGGTTGCCGGCGATATTATTATTGTTCGCCCCGGAGAAAAAATTCCGACAGACGGCGTGATCACCGATGGTTATTCCAGCGTTGACGAATCAATGGTGACTGGCGAAAGTATCCCGATTGAGAAAAAGTCAGGCGACGCGGTTATCGGTGCCACTTTCAACAAAACCGGCTCGTTTAAGTTTCGCGCCACAAAAATCGGCAAGGACACTTTGCTCGCACAAATTGTAAAATTCGTGGAACAAGCGCAAAGTTCAAAAGCGTCAATCCAAAAATTCGCAGATAGGGTTTCGGGCTATTTCGTACCCGCTGTCGTGGTTATCGCGATCATCACTTTTATCAGTTGGTACTTCATCGCATCGTCTGATTTTGTCAGCGCGCTACTCGCGTTTACCGCGGTTTTAGTAATCGCTTGCCCTTGCGCGTTGGGGCTAGCCACGCCAACAGCGATTATGGTCGGAATGGGAAAAGGCGCGGAAAACGGCATTTTGATCAAAGGCGGAGAAGCTCTCGAAGCGGCAAACAAAATTGATATTATTGTCTTCGATAAAACAGGAACATTAACAAAGGGCAAACCAGAAGTAACGGATATTATCTGTTTTGATGAAATGATCTACGACGCCGAACTATTAAAAATCGCGGCGAGTTTAGAAAAAAAATCAGAACATCCTCTAGCCGAAGCGATTGTGAACAAAGCTAAAGAAAAAAAGATCGCCTTATTGGAACCGGAAAAGTTTAATGCTGAATTCGGCATGGGCGTTGCCGGTGTTGTCGCCGGACAGGAAATTTTTGTCGGCACGGAAAAATTAATGTCGCAGAATCAAATTATTTTTAGCGACGTAGTCAAAAAAGAGAAAATCAAATTAGAAAATCAAGGAAAGACAGTAATGTTTATCGGTATTGGAAAGTCAATCGCCGGTTTAATCGCCGTGGCTGATACTTTGAAAGAAAATTCCAAGTCAGCGATCGAAAAAATAAAACAATTAGGGATCAAAACAGTAATGATCACTGGCGATAATGAACGAACGGCGCGGGCGATTGCCGCGCAGATTGGCATTGATGATGTTCTAGCGCAAATAATGCCGGAAGAAAAAGCGGAAAAAATAAAAGCGCTTCAAGAGGACGGAAAAAAAGTGTTGATGGTGGGCGACGGCGTGAACGACGCGCCGGCCTTGGCGCAAGCAGACCTCGGCATTGCCATGGGCGCTGGAACAGACGTGGCGATTGAAACCGGCGGCATTGTTTTGGTGAAAAATGATTTATTGGACGTTGTCAGAGCGATTGAATTGAGCCGCGCGACATTAAAGAAAATCAAACGAAATATGTTCTGGGCTCTTTTTTACAATAGCGTCGGCATCCCAATCGCGGCGCTGGGATTGCTTAAAGCTGAATTCGCCGGCTTGGCGATGGCGCTTTCCAGCGTTTCGGTAGTTTTGAATTCGTTACTATTAAAGAGAAAAAAAATATAATCATGATATTATTTAATTGACAAAAAATGTGATTTTTGTAAGATAGTATCCGTCAGACCAAAAGGAGGAAAAATGAAGTTCATTAAAAATGCCGTGGAGTTTTTATACGACAAAGAACTTTTGCCGATAAACCGGCGCAACCTCGCCAACTATATTACTCTGACGGGCTCATGGGTTTCGCGGTTGTCCGCTTATTTGTTTTTCGCGTACTTCATCTATTTTTTCGCGACCGACCAAATCATCGGCTGGCTAAGATATTTGGCGATTGGGCTTTCAGGACTGGCCGCTTTTTCAGACTTGCTTGATGGTTATATCGCCCGAAAAAATAATTGCGTGACCGAACTGGGAAAAATATTTGATCCGCACCACGATAAAATTCAATACCTCGGTAAAACAATTTCTCTGTCAATGGACGCGTTTGTCTTTTATCTGATTACCGGCGAAATTCTTTACCCGGTTTTGGCAATCGTTTTGTGCTACATCACCGGCGAACGCGATGAAACAGTCGGCTTCCACCGGCAGTGGGCTTCCATTGTCTCCAACAAAATCGCGCTTTCAGCGAGGCCGAGCGGCAAATGGCGCACTCGTCTCTGTTTCCCCGGCTTTCCGCTTTTGCACCTGCTCATCGCGCCGTTCGACGCGCCAATCCTGTTCACCATTGTTTCAGCCATTCTCATCAGCGTGACTGTTTGGTCTTTGTATGATTATGTTTACGGCTACAGAAAAAAGATTCGAGAATTTTTAAAAAACAGCGCACGCTGAAACAGTTTCAAACAAAAGCCGCCCCGCAAATTGCGAGGCGGCTTTAAAATTGATCAGCGCCAATTAGACGAGTTTCGTTAAATACGCTACAATGCGAACAATTAAATGAACCTCCTCGCAGCAGAGCTGCGAGATATCAGAACAGTTTTAGCTGGTCCTTGTGAATTGTACACGCAGCAGAGCTGCGGGGAAAGACCCTAAAAGAGATTCTAGTAATGAACAAATTTGGTTCAAAATATATGTCCTTGGCGGAGAATACTATGATTGAGCGCTTTTCAAGGACGCCATGTTAAGACCACTCAATGTTTTTCTGATGAAAAGAAAAGTGATGAGGCAACATTTACAATTGATGCATTTCTCAAACAATTTGATATTGATAATTCATTTTCAGCGGGAATGGAGAAATTCTTAAAAAACAAATCGCGCGCATATTCTGTCGGAGAATTACGGCGGGCGTTTAGCCAATACCTAAACGAAAAGCTGGAAGAAATTTTAAAAGACCCGGAATGATATTCCAGGTCTTTCACTTTCATTGCTCCCAGCGAAGACATTCGACATAGCTGACTTCATCTACACCGGAGCACGCCGGTTTTATCGAGTTGATATCAATGCCATTCCAATCATTACGGCCAATGGCGATGATTTTCCTCTTGTCATCGGTTCTATCCATAGAAGCGTGATACCAATTTTCCGCGATTCTGACGCCATCCAATATCGCATAAACGGAAATGATTGCTTCAGAAAAAATCGCCATCGGACAAAGCCGGATATTCTTTTTCTCTCTGATTTTGGCCAGGGCTTCATCTATCTTCACGGATCCAATGCTTGGCATCAAATCCAACAGGTAATAGCCGGTTCGAGGTTTTGTCCTGCCTGCTTGCATCGCTTTTTGCAAAACATCCAATGAGGGTGGATAAAATCTCAGACGACTGGCAAAACACATTCTTTCATTGAGAATCGAATATTGCTCCAAAAGCGTTAACCCCTGATAATAAATAAAGAACCAGCCGTGAATGAGCGTATTTTCTTCAGCGCACTTCGCCAACGTCTCCGGGCTGTAATGTGCTAGAACCTCAATTTCTCGTCGTCCCCTATCCCAAACAAAATTGACGGCTTGTTTCGAAACCACCTTCCTTCGCCCTAAAAGCGCCACCGCTTGGTCAACACTAATGGTTTTCATTTCTACCCCTTTCCGTATGTCAAGGAACCTGATTCTACAATTTATCAATTAGGATTACTGTTGTCAGTACCCACAATGATTTGACAAATTCATAACGTTTGATATAATAACAATGTGAAGATTGAAAATTGAATTTATCAAGAGAGACGATAATTACTCTGCCTCTGGCAGGATAAGCGAGAATTGGCTCGTCAAATCGTCCAGCAACCGTGCCTAAAAAGCAACGGTGCTAAATCCAACTGCTCCAAATGGCGCAGAAAGATACGATCCTGCAAAAATTAACTAAATTTGCGGCAGGATTAAACTTTGCAAAAAGCTTCTTTCTGCGCTTATTCTACGAGCATAGAAAGAAGCTTTTTTATTTTCCAAGCTCAATAAACGGCCAAACCTTTATTCGGCTTGAAGTTTCAATTTTCTGCTCATTGTACAACTTAACTTCGCGGCCGCGATAGACGCTCTGATGCATAAGAGCGCGCATTGCGGCCGCGTATGGCCGTTAGGGAGATTCTAAAATGAACGAACAGCAGCATCCGCAGACGATCTTGCTCAACCGGTTCCAGTTTTGCCATGTGATCGACAGAAACACTGGCAATCAAACCTTGCACGAAGGACCAAAGCGCGTTCAGCTTGAAAGTCATGAAGAAGTCGGCGCCATCCAAGACAAAGTACGCGTATTTGACGCTGAATTTGTCGTTGTGTTAAACCCGTTTGACTCGGGGAAAAATGATATTTGCGAGGGCGAGCGTGAAGTGCGTATCGGACTGTGCGTTTTTTCTCTGCGCCCAGGCGAAAAACTTGAAGCTGACGCTGGCGGCAAGTTCGTGCGAAAAGAATTCGTGCTGACTGACGACGAAGCATTGCTTTTGCGCGCGGAAAAAGACGTGCCCAATCCGCTCAAGCCGGAAGAAACGCTAGTGGCTGGCACAGAAATTCTGCTCAAAGGCCCAAGACACTTTATTCCGCATAAAGATATCAAAATTAAAGAACAGCGAAAATCCTTTTCACTCGGCGAGAAAGAAGGTTTGTACGTTCAAAACGACGACTCGGGAGTAATCCGCATCGTTAAAGGGCCAACTGATTTCTTCCTCGACGCGAATGAAAGCTTTTGGGAGAAAGAATTGACCGATGAAGAAGAACAAGCGCTTGGATTCGCTGAACAACATTTGGACGAATCTGGTGACAAGGAAACAAGCCGCGTTTTATCCGCCACGCCGCGCGAGCGCATTAATCTATTTGACGCCGTGGTGGTGGAGCTTGAATATAACGAGGCAATTTGCATTTACGACAACGACAAAGTGCGTGTGGAATTTGGGCCACAAACAATATTTTTCGCGCCGAACGAGCGGCCGAAAGTGCTGTTTATTTCCGGCGGTGTGCCGGTGCGGTCTAATGTTCTGCGTTTAGCCAAGTTAAGTTTGGGACCGGATTTCATTCGCGACCAGCTTGTGGTGAGAACTAAAGATAACGCGACGCTGACTTTGGAAGTCACTTACCGCTGGCGATTTGAAGTGGACGAAGACAACGCGGTGAAACTGTTCGCGCTGAAAGATTTCGTCGGTTTTAGCGCCCAAACGATTTCTTCAATCATTCGCGAAGAAGCGGCGAAACATTCATTCGAAGTATTTCATTCCCAAGCGGCGGAGCTGGTGAAGCAGGCGGTTTTCTGCAAAACAGACAAGAAGGTTTTTGAAGAAAACGGATTGGTAATTTTTGGCGTGGACGTGGAGAGCATTACGCCGGAAGATCCGGAAATCAAAAAAAAGCTCGCTGACGCGATCAAAACGAACGTGGACATCTACACGCGCCGCGTGCAGGAAGAAGCGCAACTCGAAAGCGAGCGGCGTTTGATTGACGGACGCGTAAAAAACGAGGAAGCGCGCAAACGGTTGATTGAACTTGAAATCGCGAACGAGCGCAAGCAGGCGGTTGAACGCGCGAAAATCGATAGCGCCACGACGCTAGAGCATTCACACGCCGAAGCCAAAGCGATTCGGGTCAAAGCCGCGGCCGAGCGCGAGGCAGAAGAAAAACGCTTGCAGGCGATCGCCAAAGCATTGGATTCTGACGGCGGCAAACTGTTCATTGAATTGGAACGCGCCCGCGTTCTCAAAGATACGGACAAGGTCGTCGTGCCGACGGATTCGCAACTGCGGCTGTTTTTAAACGAATCAGAAAAATGAAAAATCCAAGTAGGGACAGAATTAAATTCTGTCCCTACAATCAATTCCAAAACAAGGGAGGTGGAAAATGGCGAATAAATACAGATATCGAACCGTTTTCGGTGAAGAGTTTGACCTGGGGCATCTTCATCCAACTACTTTTAATCTTGTTCAAGACATCCTAAAGGCGTACGCCAAAGTAAAAAAAGCAAAGGGGAAAAAACAAGATACACCGCAAGAGGTCTTTGCTCAAAAAGCAAGACATATTGTTCACGCTTATTTCCCTCTTCTGTCAGATTACCGATACCACCTAGAACATAACAGCGTTGATGGTGAAATTTTTCGCGACTGCGTCTATCGTTTGATGATTGAGTACTTCTGTAAAGAAAAAAATATTAAACGAGTTGATTTAATTAAACACATTGCCAACCATCCCGCGAAGCCGATTCTCGACATGTTCTTATGCGGACTATGGTCACGCGCGCGCTTTACGTTGGTTGCCGATTGTAGCCCTAATGAACTGGCGTGTCTTTTTAACTCGCTTATAGATCCCGGCAAACAAAATTTAGAAAAAATCTCATTGCAAAGATTATTCGAGATATATTCACGGCTGAGAGTATTTCATGATACGCGCGATTTTCAAGGCCATCATCAGAGCGAACCAAATGATATAAGCGTACGTGATGTACAAATCGCGAGATTAACGGCTGATGTCTGCCACCGACTGGCCGCAGCAGACGCTCACCCTCAAGCCAAGTTAGAAAGCGAACAAAAAATTTTACGGGCGATCGAATTCCAAGTAGTTAAAATTTACGGCGTGAGTGAATTCGTAGCAGAAAGCTTTGCTCATTATTTTCTTGACCGGATCAAAAGCTCTTTTAACGAGCAAGGTAGCAAACAACAAGGAGGAGAAAAAAATGTCCGAACAATCGCGCGCTGATAGCAAATGTCAATCCGTAAAGGTAACGCCGTTTATTCAGCGGTTAGTCGAAAACGAACTAAGAACCATTGATTTTACTTCGTTTGAAATTGTTGAAGTGCTTCGGCGCGAGTTTTCGCCGAGAACAGAAGAACGGGCTGATGATTGGTTCCCTTTAGTTATTCTAAAAATTAAGATTTGCCTTGACGTCGTCGAGTGCGGAAAAATTATTTTACAGCTTGAATTTGTCAGAAGCCAGAGATCTATTTTGTTCACGAGAACATGGAACAAATTCCAAGTTGTCGCGTAAACCAATTGCAACAGGTCAAATCCTGTTGCTTTTCATTTTAAAACGAAACTACATTAATTATTTCAACGGCCGATTGACAAAAAATTTTTTATTTTATAATATATTCCCGATGTCCTTAATAAGGACAAGGAGGGCAAAATGGACTTTTCAATTCCTCGGCGGTTTGATCCGGAGAAACTGAAAAACTTTCAATTCAAGAATCCGCCGCCAGCTGAACTCGCTGGCGTAACGCCGGAACTGCTGGCGGATTTGCACGATTTAGTGAAAAACTTCGGCAGTCGAGAGACGAAAACAAATATTTGTTCAATCGCGGCAAAAGAGCCGCTCGAAATTCATGTCAGTATTTCTTCAAAGCCGGAAAATTCAATGATTATCATCATCGGACCAGACGGCATGACGATCGCTGGCGCGAATATAATCACGCTAGCGAGCGGACGCGGCGTTATCTGGGATCGCCGAATTTCCGTCGTTGACATTGAAGCGTTCATTGCCAAAATTGACGCTTCGGCCATGGAAAACGGATGGATTAACAAAGAAACCGGCAAGCGTTTGCCTTGTTTGCGGAAAGCGAAACCATCGAAAATGAGCGTTGAACAAGTTTTTTCGCGAAAAGGCATCGCTGTGTCAGTACCCCAAGGACAAAACGCTGAAGAACTGCGGCAAGAATTTGACGAACCGGACAAAGTCGCAATTGTCAATAATGAACTAGGCGCTGGCCAGTCGCTATGCCACGTTCGCGATGTTGAATATCTAAAAAAACGGGCGCATATTGCTCTTTCGATTATGGCTGAACTCGGAATCACGAGCGCGCAAGATGCCGCTGATTTACCCTGGCAAAAGGTGCTGGAAATCAGGGAAAGAATCGAGCGAGCGATGAACAAATAATAAGACAAACACAAAGCGCCCCGACGCATCCGTCGGGGCGCTTTTTTGTTCTAGTACTTCTGTATTTTTTTGTCATCCTGAGGTGCGAGTCCCGCTTCTGGCGGGACGAACCTCGAAGGATGGTCGGGGTAGCCAGATTTGAACTGGCGACCTCATGCACCCCATGCATGCGCGCTAGCCAACTGCGCCATACCCCGTAATTTGGAGACGGGAAATTGGAAATGAGAAGTTAGAAGTGAGTATCTTTCTAACCTCCAATCTCTAATCTCCAACTTCCAAATTGGTGGACGACACTGGGATCGAACCAGTGACCTCTACAGTGTGAGTGTAGCGCTCTAACCAGCTGAGCTAGTCGTCCATAAATAAAAAATTAAGAAATCAAAAAAATAATAAATCAAGAAAACGTTTAGTCCTTTCTCAAAAAATCCGTATACCCCGCCACGGTGGGGTAAATCCATATAATATTGATTTGATTTTAACAAATCAAAAAAAAATTGTAAACCTGATATTTAAAATGGAAAACGCTTCGACGGGTACGTCGGAGCGCTACTGGCGGGATGATGGCAGGTGACTTTGAAGACTCTTATAGTGTCGCAGGAAGCCCGACAATGAGGCATAAAGAAATACCCCACCGCCAATGAGCATCAAAGAGCCGAAGAACCTGAACTTCTCGGGGGGAATATACGTACACCACATGATGAAGTGTACATTCCCGTTGCAGGTGGGCGACATGATGGAAAGGAGAAAAGCGAGTGCGCCGATAGTGAAGAAACTGATCCCAATGTAAAACTTTGCTTTCCAGAACATTTTTCCTCCCCTATCTGTTTGGTTTTCCTTTTCACGAACACGTTGCTCGTGAAACTTCCTTATAAAACGATGATAATCATTTTTTAAGGAAGGACCGTGAACTTAGAGAAGTCCACGGCGTAGAAATGGTTGGATTTTTCGTGAGGATAGAACCAAGGGGATTTCTAGAGGTGACGGCCGATGGAGGGAGATATCTCGCGAACCTGCTGACGAAGCGTGTAGTACCTCTCGAAGTTGCCCGCCTGCCGCGCCGCCTGCGTCCTCCCGACGAGCTCGCGCAACCGACGCTCCGCCAGCACCTTCGCCTCAGGCAGACGCCCTTTGGGCACTGCCGCTGCTTCGCATTCCCTGGACACCAGACCCGAGAACACCAGAATCTTCGCGTTATTGTTGATCATGGTTGTTCACCTCCCCAAACGATATCATCCTGAACTTACCGAAGGATCACATCGCTTGGGGAGATTGGAACGCGCGTGGGCGTTCCATTGATTTGCTTGAAAGATGGGAGAAACGGTTAAGTGTTTTGCCTGATTTCCTCGTCTGTCCAGAGGGATTCAGGAACCCACTTTCCGTCTTCGTTTTGGAGGGCGAGGAAATGGACTGGGCCGGACGACCACGGCGCTGTCTGCAGGCGCTCGTAGTATATTTGGCCGTTGGGGAAAGTGTACTTGTGGAGCGGATATTCGACGGTGAACATACCCGTGTATGATTCGCCGCTCTCCTCTTTCTTGACCGTGGACTCGAACACCGGACGATCCGGCATCCTTTCCTGCCCGCCATCAGGGTAAATACGCACCACCTCTTCCGTGTAGGCGAGCTCCTGCTCGCCCTTGATGAGCTCCTGGGCTCTTTCGTTGAGCCCTACGAACTGGTCGTACCTCATTACGCACCTCCTTTAGGTTGTTGATGTTCATGTCACTGAACATAAAAGTATAGCACAAAAAAATGATTCTGTCAACTATCCTAAACCTCTCTAAAATTAGCTGAAATAAAAAAACAAATAAATTATCTTTATCTGTTTTTTGCTATTCCTTCAAAAGCTCGCCTGGCCTTTGAAGATGATGGGCGGTTCTCCTCCGCATCCGGTCCGACTACTTATCAAACTTCAAAAAATACTCTTTCGGCTTAGATTCCCGCTTTATTATATCATCCCAACTTGGCTTTACCTCTGAAACTCTTTTGATTTTTCCATCATGCCGGCAAAGAGGATTTACCATTCGCGATTTACAAAAAACCTTGGCATCAAAATTATTCGGGTCGTTTTTAAAACCGATTTTATTATTCATTCTGTCAAACAGCAAACTTAATTCTGGATCAGTTTCAATATGCGGCTCTATTTTTTCCAGCACGACTTTGTCAGTGGTATATAAATCAGTTTCAGAAATATATTGTTTTGAAAGCGCGTAGCGGAGATAGTCGCCGACTGTCCGGAACATAACCGCGGAAGGCAAACCAGCGTAGTAGTTGGCGTTAAGTTTTAAAAATAATTCAGCGTATTTTTCCGCGCTTTCAAAATCCTTGAAAATCCATTGGCCGTTTTCTGCCGAAAGATTGTCAATAAAATACTGACCGTTTTCAATTTCTCCAAAAACAACGGCGGTTCTTAATGAATAATCAATTCTGTCCGCGCACAAATCCGGCAAATCCTTTTCTTTTAACGGAAAATTTTTATCATCCAAAATATATTCTAAATCAAAATTATATTTTTTAAATATTTCGGGAATTTTCGACTTTCTGACAAATTCATCAAAAACATTATCTTGATGATTGTGTTCTTTCCCCGAGCCGGCGTCTAAAACATAATCTATGCAATGGGAAAAAGCTGAATGCGAGGCATCGTGAATTAGTCCGGCGATTTGTTCTTCAAGCGGCGCCTGATACATTTTAAGAAGCAAATAGACGCCGACTGAATGTTCAAAACGGGAGTGCGCGGTGCCCGGGAAATAGGACTCGCCGTATCACGCTTGATCTATTTCTTTTAATCGCTGAAGCGTCGGAGAATTTATCAATTCCAAAATAACCGGTTCTTCGATTTCAAAATTTCCATACACCCTATCCGTATATTCCATAATTATTATAATCTTTTAACAAATTTCGACTAGGATACAAACCCTTATAGATTCAAGCACAAAACCTAAAATTCAAATTAAATATCAAATTTATAAAATTTAAATTTACTTTGGATTTTGAGCTTGGAATTTTGAGTTTCCCCGACGTCCGTCGGGGTGGTGGACTCGAGGGGAATCGAACCCCTGGCCTCGGCATTGCGATTGCCGCGCTCTACCAACTGAGCTACGAGCCCAAATTTGGAGGTGAGAGATGGGAGATAAGAAGTTGGAAAATAAAAATGAGAACTATCTATTTCTCTAACTTCCAATTTCCAATTTCTAACTTCTAAATTGGTGGGCAGAGAGGGATTTGAACCCTCATGCCTCGCGGCATACGGCTCTGAACCGTACGTGTCTACCAGTTCCACCACCTGCCCCCTCTAACAAATTCTAAATCCGAATTTCTAAATTCTAAACAAATCCCAAATTACAAAATACAGCGTATCAATAAATATCAAAAATTTCAAGTCCTAAAAATAAATATCGCGTTCGCCGGCCGCGACGCGCGCCAGCCGTTTTTTCGTTTCTTCGCGGACGGCGGAATCTTCAATCGCGTTCAAATGTTTTTGAATCGCCCGCGCGCCGCTTTCCTTGACTGCCGGCGACGCATAGTCCGCGAGATATTCTTGAAAAGTCAAAATCGCGTTTGGACGACAATATTTTTGGATTTCTCCCGGCTTTGCCAACTCCATAAAATTTTCACCCGTGCGTTTTAAACGATAACAAGCAGTGCAAAAACTCGGTAATAAACCTTGAGCGAGGATACTCGCGATTACTTCGTCAAGCGTTCGCTCGTCAGCAACGCAAAACTGATTCGCTGTTTCTGATTTTTGGCCATAGCCGCCAGGCGAAGTCCTCGAAGCGGCCGAGGTCTGCGAAATACCGACGCTGAACGCTTTGGCGCGAATTTCCGGCCGTTCGCGGGTGGAAATAATCATGCCCGTGTAAGGAACAGCTAAACGGAGGATAGCGATAATTTTCAAAAAATCATCGTCAGAAACAGCTGACGGCGCTGATTGCCAGAGAGCGCCGTCTGCTTTTTGCCAGCGCGGGACAGAAATCGTGTGCGGGCCAACGCCAAACTTTTTTTCCAAGTATCGCGCGTGGCTAATTATTGCCAGCACTTCAAACCGCCAATCATAAAGACCGAATAATACGCCCAAACCCACGTCATCAATCCCTGCTTCAAACGCCCTATCCATGGCGAACAGTTGCCGCTCGTAATCCGCTTTGGGCCCCTGATGCAATTGTTTATAAGTTTTTCGGTCATAAGTTTCCTGAAACAATTGATAAGTGCCAATGCCCGCATCCTTTAACTGTCGATAATTTTCAGCCGTATCGGCAGCGATATTAACGTTCACTCGTCGGATTTCGCCTAAACCGCATTTGGTGGCATAAATTGTTTTAATAACTTCAACGACATAGTCAATCGGCGACTCTTTCGGATCCTCGCCAAATTCCAGCAACAGGCGCTTATGCCCCATTGATTCTAAAATTTTAACTTGCTCCGCCACTTCTTCCAAACTTAATTTTTTCCGCCCCGCGCCATTATCCTGTCGAAAACCGCAGTACGCGCAATTGTTGACGCAATGGCTGGAAACGTAAAGCGGCGCGAAAAGGACTAAACGTTCGCCGTAAATTTCTGATTTTACTTGGCGCGCGGCGTCAAATATTTCCGCAATCAATCCGTCATCTCGCGCGTTAATCAAACAACCGACTTCCTCAAGCGTTAATCCTTTTTTCTTTCTCGCTTTCTCTAAAATCGCCAGCGCGATTTTATCGCTGGCATTTTTTGTTCTATTTAAAATATCTTGAATTAAGTCTTCAGTTACAATATCGTTAACTGACAGCATATTTTGTGAGAATGGTTAGTGTCGTTTGTATTTTCAGATGATAACAGCGATACCAACAGTTCAGCGCCACCATGGGGTTTGGGGTGGGCAACTGAGCGTCGCGGCAGACAGCAAGAGATTAAACCCAACGAGATAGCGAATTTGCCACCCCAAAACTTTTTGCCTACTTTTTGATTACAAAAAGTAGGTCTGCGAAGCAAACCGCCTTTGAATAAAAAAATTATTCCATCTATCTATAATCATTTTCTCTTAATTTCTTTCGCCATTCTCTCTTCAAGCATTTTATAACTTTCTTCATATTTAAACAAGCCATACTTTTGCCAAAGCGAATCATTGTCAAAAAAACGGCCCGGGTAAATTTTATAAAGCGAACGGTATTTTTTCGGCGTTAAATTCATCATCAGCGCGTTAGCGCCGGCCGCCAGCGCGCGTTTCCGGCCGTCTTCGCCGAGCAATGTTTCCAGAGCGGTAGTAACAGGAATTCTCGCGGTCGGCATGAGCAAGCGCAAGACGGCAATCATCTTTAAATTCATTTCCGGATCGCCAGCCGGGCAATTCTCCATCGGCGTGTTATCGCAAGGAATAAACGGGCCCATTGAAACCATGTGCGCGCGCGGCGCAATCAATAAAATATCATCTGCCAAGTCCTCAATCGTCTGTCCAGGCAAACCAATCAGCGAACCAGTGGTGATAAAATAGCCCAACTCTTTTAAAAAACGCAAATGCTCAATTCGATTTTCTAAATTTTTTCCTTGCGGATGAATTTTTGTGAATAATGATTGACTTGACGTTTCAAAACGCAAGAGCGCGCCCGACGCGCCCGCGTTTTTCATTTTTTTATAACATTCAAAACCGCGTTCACCGCAACTCATGAAAATAAACACTCGACAGACGGACTTAATCTGTTTTATCAGTTCAACTAGCATATCGTCGGTATAAAAATTATCTTCGCCGGACTGCAAAACCAACAGCTTGTATCCTTTTTCGACGGCCGCCTGCTTCGCGGTTTCCTTAATTTCATCAATGCTCATCCGATAACGTTCGATCGCGCCATTCGCCGAGCGCAATCCGCAATACGCGCAATCATTCTCGCAATAATTGGAAAATTCGATAATGCCGTGAATGCAAATAAAATCCTTGATGAACGCGCGGCGCGTGATGTCCGCCTCCGCCAGCAATGCGTCCTTTTCCATGCCTTCACTGTTTAATAAATAAATTATTTCACCCTTATTCAAATCGTTCTGATGCGCTTTTTCAATTATCTTCTTAAACTTACCACTTAATAATTCTGTCTTGACTTTATTCCGCGGCGATTCAACAAGCCGCAAAATCTCTCGCGCCTCTTCCGCGTCAATTTTTTTTATCGCCAAATCATTAACATACAAAATCCAATCGCCGATTTTCGCTTTTGGCAATAAAAAAGCGCTGACTTCCATCGTCGCGCCGTCCTTTTCGATTAAAATTTTATCTTGATTAAAACCGACGATTTTCGCCGGAGTGGCCAGACACATAAATCTATTTGTAAAGATAATCTGCGTTATTCACGTTCAATGTTTATCTCCTGTCTCTAATCCGTGTCCTTAGTTATATTTCGCAAGCTTTTCTTACAATTTATCCAATATAAATCGGCGGCTCGCCGCTTTTGATTTTGAAATGCCGTTTTATCCAAAGGGCTAAAAAAATAATTATCGCCAGCGCGATCAAATAATCGAATTTCCGGAAATAATGTTCCAGCATCGTCCAATTCGCTCCCAATTTTTGGCCTAACCAGCCGAGAAATAATGACCAAACAAATGAACCGAACAAACTCGTGGCAGTAAAAAGTCCGAATGGCACTTTAGTAATGCCAGCGGGAATAGAGATATATGTTCTGACGATTGGCAAGATGCGGCCGATGAACGTTGACCACGCGCCATAGCGACTAAAAAATTTATCAGCTAAATTCAAATCACGGCGCGAAATCAAAATATATTTTCCGTATTTTTCGATTAACGGCCGGCCGCCGTATCGGCCTAGCCAATAAGTCAGCCAAGAACCAATGGTGGAACCAATCGCGCCAGCCAGCGCTATTCCCAAAAGCGAAAAACGGCCGCTGGGAATAAGCGAACCGGCAAAAGGCATAATTATTTCAGACGGCAGAGGAATAGCGGCTGATTCAATCGCCATCAACGCCGCCACGCCGGCGTATCCGAGATGGCTGATTGAACTGACCACGAAGTTTGTTAGAAAAAATAATATGTCGGCAATCATAAGGTTATAAAAAAATTAAGATTCACTTTTATCTGACTGTTGCTTGCTCGTCCGAAGCCGAAAGATGAAGATGGGGAAATCCCAGCGATTTTTCTTGCCCGTCCATAACTTTAGCTAAGGAGGACGGCGGGGTCTCAAATTGGGTGGTGGGTGGGATTTTGGTTAATCAAATATCCCTTGATTCGCTCACGATTTTCGTTCTCTTTTTCGCCTTTGAAGTATATCTCAATAAAATCAACTTTTGAAGCGGCAATGTGATAGGCATAAATAACTCGGAGCGACGAGCCTTTTAAATAACGACAAAATAAACGAGCCTTTACAACCGTACACTGCTCATTTTTTGTAATAACATTAAAATGTTTACTATTGCCAAGCGGCATTATAGAAATAATATCTTTGAAATTTTGCAAATCGCTTTTAAATCCCTTAATATCATCTAGGAGTGATTTGTATTTTCTATTAAGCCGCTTACATTCCTTTTGGAATTCAGGCAATTCATCAAAGTTCATCGTCATAATTTCTTACAGAATAACGCTCATCGCGATAAAAAACACTCTCGTAAGAAAGCGGTTTGCCGTCTTCCGCCGTTTTCCAAGGAATGTCCTCGTGGGAATAATTTTCCATCTCTTTGGCGTTTTTGTCCGAAAGCCGCGCTAAGACATCATCAATATGTTCTATTTCGCGGCCGGATAAAACATCAAGATTTGGCCGCCTGACCGCTAAATATTTTCTTTGCGGATAATTAAAATATTTTTCTTCAACCTTTACAACTTCACCACCCTGAATCATATTGTCAATAACGGCTTTAAATTCAACGGGGGTGGGACCATAATGATTTTTAATGTAAGTCGCGCCGACTAATTGTTCCTCAAATTTTTCGTAAAAATCAAAATCAATAAAATAAAGCAATTTGTAAATCACGGCTTCGCCGACATTCGGCTTGCCGCCGACTTTTGATAAAACATAAAGCAAGACCTCTTTAAATTTTTTAAGGTTTTTTTGCGGGACGCTGATTCTGATTTCTTGTTTTTCTGCTTTTGGCTTCATCTTTCCCTTCTTAATTTCAGCGGTGATGGAAGAATCTTTGGCGCGCCTAAAATCTTCAAACGGAATACCGAAAATAGAGGCGAGTTTTTCTGCTTCGGTAATAGTTAAATCTCGCTCGCCCCGCTCAATTTGCATATAGGTCGGGCGGGAAATTTTAAGCGCGGATGCTAAAAACTCCTGCGTTAGATTGTTCTTTTTCCGCAATTGTTGGATAAATTTTGAAAGCATAATAGAAATTGGAAATTTTAGATTATAAATTTTGAATTGATTCTGAGCTTGTTTTTACAATTTTAGTCAAGATGTTAATAATACTTTCCACCGCCCGTAAATAAGGCTGATAATCTATTGTTACCAT
>JACRNX010000069.1 GCA_016214755.1 Candidatus Falkowiibacteriota bacterium | reverse complement strand
GGATATTTTGTATCAACGGTGGGAGTGAATGAAGCAGCAGTAAGAAAATACATTGAAAATCAAGGACGAGAGGATAGCGGGCAAGCGCAGCTTGAAATAGGTTAATGCCACGGGCGTAAGCCCGTGGAAGTTTACATTTAAGATTAAAGATTTAAGTTTTGGATACTCAATCTCTAATCTCTAATTTCCAACTCCTAACTTCCAAACTGGTGGAGATGGCGGGAGTTGAACCCGCGTCCGAAAAATCCGCTGAACCGCATCTACAGAAATAGTTTACTCTGTTTTTTAGGAAATTTCAACTTGAGAGCAAACGAGATGTCGAAATCCCTTTGGCTTATGGTATTTTTCAGTTATAAATAAAGCCGGCTTTATAACTTAGTCCGCATAATGACGCGAACTGCTGTCCCGCGGACGGAGACAGGTTCACGACCGCGCGCCTGATTCAGGCGGCGACGGTAGCAAAGCTCGGCATTGTGAAAAACGCCTTAACTTTGTTTACAAGGTTATTGGCACTTGTATATTTGATGTGTTTTGCGAGTGACATCGCCTCGTTCTGCGCGGTTTAGCAAAAATTTCCGTCGAAGCCCAGCATCCCCGTTTTCGTGTCATGCCGAGGATCTCGAAGCATGACACGAAAACGGGGAAAATTCAAAATCCTAATTTCTAAATCCAGTAAAACAAGAATCTAGAAACTAGAATCTAGAATCTAGAATGTGGAAATCAGAATGCAGACAATACGCCTCCGACAAACTTCTACTTTCTATTTTCCTTTTACTGATTACGAATTCATTTTCAACATCCTCCTGGTTTCGCGAATAATATCTCTTTCCTTGAGTTGTTCTTTTTTTTCGAATAATTTTTTTCCCCTGGCCAGCCCAATTTCCAGTTTTATGAGATTGCGAGTAGTATACACTTTAAGTGGCACGATTGTCAAGCCCTTTTGTTGCAATTTTCCGATAAGCGAGTTCAACTCTTTTTTGGCCACCAGCAATTTTCGCGGGCGTTCAGGATCATAACCTGGCAGGCGGCCGGCCTGCTTGTAAGGAGAAACGTGGGCCTTGATGAGAAAAAGTTCGGGCCGTCCGGCCGGCGCCGGCGCGTTGGTCGAAATGTAAGCGCCTTTCAAACTTAGCAATCCGGATTTTATGGCTTTCACCTCGTGTCCGAATAAAACAACGCCCGCTTCGATTCTTTCGAGTATTTCATAGCTATGCGTTATGCCTTTATTAATTATTGGTTCCATGCTCACATTATATTTAGTCGAAAAGGTAAAGTCAAAATGAAGCAGCCGCGCCTTCTCGAAAAGGTTGTTTCTTTTTGACATTTATTGTATAATTCATTTAGATTACAGATGTACAGAATAAAAATATAAAAATACAAGAATATAAAAATAAGAGATACATAGGTTTCTCGAGACAACTTGTTAAAGTTTTTATTTGTAACATTTGTAGTGATTTGTAAGGTGTACGGATTACGGATTATTTACGGATGTACGGATTTTCTGAGACCACCCTTTAATTTTATATTTTTTTAATTTCTTATTTTCTTATTTTTTAACGGTATGCCTCATCAAAACCGTCAAGTCATTGATTTATCAATCATGACAATCATCAAATTTTTTTTAGTCGTTATTGCCCTGTTTTTTCTTTATTTAATAAAAGAAGTGCTGGCGATTCTTTTTATCTCGTTGATCTTCGCCTCGGCCGTTGATTCTTGGGTTGATAAATTGGAAAAAATAAAATTTCCGCGCTGGCTCAGCATTCTGCTTATTTATATCGGGTTGATTATTATCGTGTTTTTCGCGGTCTATATTTTGATTCCGCCAATAACCGAACAGATAAGCCAGTTGGCGAATAACTTTCCGTCTTACACTGAAAAGATCGGCGGCGCGATCGAGAGTTTGAAAAATTATTCCGCCGATCACGGAGTCCTCGGCGAATTAGACAATGGAATTTCAGCGATAAAAGATAATTTGTCGCAATTTTTGAGTTCAGCGTTTTCCACCGTCGCCGGTATTTTTGGCGGCATCGTTTCTTTTTTCGTCGTCTTGGTCATAACCTTTTACATGACCGTCGAGGAAAGCGCGATCAAGCGGACAATAACGTTTATCTTGCCGGACAAGTATCAGCCGTTTACTTTGCAATTGATTAATAAAATCCAGCGAAAAATCGGCGATTGGCTGAAAGGCCAGTTATTGCTTTCTTTAATCGTCGGCTTGCTGGTTTACGTCGGGCTTTTGATTTTGGGCGTTAATTACGCTTTGGTGCTGGCGGTTATCGCCGCGGTCGGCGAGTTCGTGCCGTATTTGGGGCCGTGTATCGCCGCCGTGCCGGCGGTTTTCCTGACCTTCACTCAGTCACCGATAAAAGGTCTGTTTGTTTTAATTCTGTATGTCATTATCCAGCAAATTGAAAATCAAATTCTTGTGCCGAAGGTAATGCAAAAAGTCGTTGGTTTGAATCCGATTATCAGCATTGTTGCCTTGCTGGTGGGCGCTAAAGTCGCGGGCATTGTCGGCGTGATTCTGGCCATCCCGGTCGCGACCGCCATCAGCGTCATAGCCAACGAAATTTGGCAGGCGCGGGAAGCAGCGATTTCTGAACATGAAAAAGAATAGAAAATAGAAAGTAGAAAGTAGAAAATAGAAAGTAGAAAATAGAAAGTAGAAAATAGAAAGTAGAAAATAGAAAGTAGAAGTATGTTAGAGGGTGCATTTAAAAATTCTAGATTCTAGATTCTATTTTCTATATTCTAAATTAATTATTTCGATGTTTATTATCCGCCGCTTAATTATTTTATTCGTGCCTGTCTTTTGGATCGCGGGTTTGGAGTTAGTAAAGCAAAACAGCGGTTTTTTAACGCCAGTAGCGATTTTTTTCCTTGGTTATTTGTTTTTCGCGATATTGATCGTTTGTCGCGGCCGTCTGGACGGTGCTTTTTGGCATTTCCTGATTTTACCTGTAATTTTCGCGGCCAGCAGCTTTTTTTTCTTTTTGTTTTTGACTAGCGAATTAAATTTTCATCTACTTGTGTCTTTAACCGGCGGCGCATTGTATTTAATATTGCACCAGTATTTTACATATGTGCATTTTCCGTCTAAGTACCAGCCATATACATTGGAAAATCTGACTTTTTATATCAGTATTTTTTCCATTTTTTTCATATTTTCCTGCGCCTTCGCCAGCTTAATTTTAATCCAATGGAGCATTTTTTATTTGATTAGCGTCATTTTACTTGTGATGGCAGTAATCATTTATAAGTACTTTTGGGTTCATAAAATTAGTATCGCAGAGGGATGGCTGTTTATTTTAATAATTCTTCTCGCGCAGGTGGAAATCTTTGTGGCTGTTTCGTATTTGCCGACGAGTTACTATGTCGACGCGTTTATTTTAACCGTCGCCAGCTATCTTATGCTTGGATTAAGCAAGAATGCGATTTTAAGTTCGTCAAACAAGAAACAAACGATAATCCAATTGAGCGTGGCGGCGATTTTGTTGTTCGCGGTTTTGGCCTCGGCGAAGTGGGGATAGAAAAATGTAAAACTGAAAATGAAAAAGGAAAAATGGAGAACTTAAATTCAAAATGAAAATTTCCAATTTTAGCTTTTTAATTGTGATTTTTCATTTTTCACTTTACGTTTTACATTTTTTGTATGGATTCCAACGCGAAAAATTTTATTTCCGTCGTCATCATCGTCGCCATCTTGAGTTTTATCGGCGGCGTGGCGGGCGAGCTTTGGGTTAACAGTTTTTTACTGCCGAGCCCGTATTTGAGTTTTAAAAATTACAACGATCTGTCCGCCAGAATTGACGAGTTAATCAAAGGCAGAGAGAGCGTGAAAATATCGAATGTCGAGGACGCGGCGGCGGAAAAAATCAGCCAAATCGCGCGACTGGCGATCGTTTCGATTTATCGCCAGAAGAAGTTTTTCCCAAACAGCGGCCAAAGCCTAATGGACGCTGAGTTTTTAGGCGCGGGTGCGGTCATAACGAATGACGGCTGGGTAGCGACGGCGAGCGACGCGGCGTACGCGGAAAAGTCCGCTTTTTTTATCGTCAGCGCCGATCATCAGATTTTTGAAACAACGGAAGTAAAAATTTATAAAAAAATCGGCGTTACTTTTCTCCGCGCCAGGATGAATAATTCGCCGGTGGTTGAATTCGTTTCGCGGAAAAATTTGATTGAGGGACAAAAGGCCTTTGTTTTCGGGCAAGCGGGCGCCGTTTTCGCCACTAATATCAAGGACAACGACTTTTCGGAGAAAAAAATCGCTAATGATTTTATCCATACCAGTGAGGATTTTTATCAATTTGTTTTGCTCAATGATCGTTTACCGGATGATTTCGTCGGCGGCCCGGTGGTCACGGCGCAAGGGAAAATGCTGGGGATTTTGAAAACCGCGGCCGGCGAGGTGACGCCGATTAGTCATTTCGCCGGGTTGATGAAAACTTTGGATTTGGCGGAGGAATTAACGCGGCCCTATCTTGGAGTAATTTTTTACGATTTGAGTGAAATTTTGAATCCGCTGATTTCTGAAAAACAAGGCGTTAAAATAAAATCAATAAAAGCGGACAGTCCGGCGTTATCAATTTTATTGCCGGATGACATTATATTAAATGTCGAAGCGGATAAATTGAACGCTGAAAAAAATCTGCCTGAAATTATCGCTGAATATCAGCCGGGAAGTTCCATAAAATTGTTGCTTTTGCGAAAAGGAGAAGAAAAACAAGTGGAAGTAAAATTAGCGAAAAAAGCGCAATAAATTAGCATGGCGATTGACTAATACGTTAATTGATGATATAATTATTACAATAGAAAATTAGCTTTTTAGGTTGTAGGTTATAGTGAGTAGGTTGTAGAGTTTTAGAGCTTTATAGCCGTAAAGATTTACAGCTTTATAGCTTTTCGTTCGTATTTTCGTATATGTTCGTAGTTCGCACATTTCGTTTTTTAATTTTCCGTGTATCAATATATCAATCCGTAATCTGTATTTTATGGAAAACATTCGCCCGATAAATTATGTCGAGATTTTGAAACGCGACTGGCGCAAGATAATTGTCGCCGCGTTAATCACGGTTTTGCTGGCGCTCGTCGCCACGTTGGTTCAGCCATTTTTGTATCGCGCGACGGTCAGCATTTTCGTGGTTCAAAAATCAAGTTTTAGCATTGACGCTTACAGCGCCTCAAAATCAGAAGAGCGCATCGCCAATAAGCTCGCGCAAATTGTTTATTCCAGTTCGTTTTTGGAGCGGGTTTTGCAATCCGGTTTTCGCGTTGACGAAAGTTATTTTCCGAGCGACGAGTACAAGCGCCGGCAAAAATGGGCGAAGATGATTGAGACGGAAGTGCCGGCCGGCGTCAGCCGATTAACGATAAAGATTTATCATCAGGATCCCAATCAGGCGCTGGCAATCACCAATGCGATTTCATATTTATTGACCGCGGAGAAACAAGAATTCATCGGCATTGAAGATATTGATTTGAAAGTTTTGGATTCGCCATTGGTTTCAAAATATCCAGTGAAGCCGAACGTGTTTTTGAATTTGCTCTTCGGAATATTGGTTGGATTGATTTTAGGCGGCATTTACGTCGTTGTCAGTTACAATCCGGAGCAAGACAAACTTTTTGGATTTTCAAATAAAAAAAAACCGCATCTGATTGAATACAGCGAAGTGCCGGAAAATCAGCGGATTCAAAATGACTTGCAAAAATCAGCGGTTGTGATTGAAGATATCGAGTCAGTGCCAGAATTGGCGGAAGCGGAAGAAAATCCTGAAAAGCCAGAAGAGAAAGAAGAGGATATCGAGGAGCAGGAAATCGTCGCGCCGGATATTAACGAGCGAATTGAAAACAGCGCTGAAGCGTCTCGTTCTGAATTCACGGAAGACGACGAAGAGGAGCAATTAGTGCCGCCGAAAATTCCCGGGGTTGATGACGCGGAGAAAAATGATTTAAATAAAAAATATCCGGAATTTGAAAATGAGGATAAGATTGTCGGTATGCCTGAAAAAAGGGACGCGTAACGGGTAACGCGTAACGAGTAACGCGGATTTAATTAATTACATTTTCATTCTAATTCCGTTATATGTAGAGACGTAAGAAATTGCGTCTCTACATGTTTTTTAAAATCTAACGGGTCTATCGCCAAATGCGCTTTCGTCGTGAAATTTCAGAATTTCGAGATAGAATCGCTGAATAAATTTTGAGGTTTATCTGTGTAAGATAAGCTGAAAAATTTTGAAGCGATTATAGCCGAAATTATGAAATTGCAACAGAAATGGCATTTGGCGATAGACCCACAATCTTGCTTAAATTAGTAAAAAAATGATGGGTTCTTGACAGAATGAATTTATACTGATATAATTCGATGTCTGGTTCTCTGACAATTGACTGTCAACAAACAATAGATCCTGAAACAATATCAGGACAAAAGGAGGATTCAAGATGGGAGAAGAGAAGAAGATTGAAGGAAAGTCGCCGTGCTGTGCGTTCGACGTTGAGTCGATCGCGGACGGCAAGTTTAAGTGTCTGATGTGCGGGAAAGAAGTGCCTGTGCTTCGAGCGCAGGCGGAACCGGAGAAGCTGACGCCGCTTTGCAAGTTCTGCAAGACGGAAATGAAGGCAGAAATGCAGTTCTGTCCGCAGTGCGGGCAGGACCAAATGGCGCCGATTCAGGTTCAGAGCGGCGAGGCAGAAGTTGTGCCGAAGGCCGAAACTGCGCCGACGCCTGTGGTCGAACCGCCAGCCGTGGTCGAACCGCCACCCGTGGTCGAGCCGCCAGCTGTGGTCGAGCCGCCAGCCGTGGTCGTGCCGTCACCTGTGGTCGAAATCGTCATTGACGATGCTGACGTTGATAATGTCGTGAAGGCACTCAACGGCCACTCCGAGAAGGTCGACAAGACGTTGAAGGACATCGAGCAGTTGATCGCTGGAGTCAACCAGCGAAAAGCAGAACTCGACGCGCGCGAAATAGCTGTGGCGGAACGCGAGAAGGACGTGACTGACGCGGAAGCAGAAGTTGAAGCGAAAAGGATAGAAGTAGCGGGAGCCGCGGAAGCAGTCGTTGAAAAAGCGAAAGAGCTTAATGATCGCGTGACGCACGCGGAAGAGATCGAGAAGATGGCTCGCGCCGCCGAGAAGGAAGCGCTTGACGCGACGAGTGCCGCGGACGCGCGCGTGAAGACCGCGGACGAGGCAGAGAGAGTGGCTGTTGATGTCGCTCGCGACGCGGATACGCGAAAGCTGGCGGCAGAGGAAGCGGAGAAGAACGCGAAGGCCGCGGCGGCTGATGCTGTTCTGCGCAAGCAGGAAGCGGAAGTTGTCGAGGGAAGAGTGCGAGACGCTGGTGTTGCGGCTGATGAGCGCAAGGCAAAAGCCGACGAGGCCGAGCAGAAGGCGAAGGAACTTCTCGCGCAAGCAGAAGCGGCAACCAAAGACGCGGAAGCGCGGTCTGCGGCAGTCGCGGATGCCGAGAAGAAACTCGCTGACGCGGAAACAGCAGTGAAGGAACGCGAAGCCGCGGCTGAACTACGAGAGAATGCTTTCAGCGAACGTGAGCGTTTGATTGGCGAACGGGAAACCGATGTCGCTGAGAGCGAGGCGCAGATCAGTGCGCGCGTGGCAGCGGCAGACGAGGCCGAGAAGAAGGCGAAGGACGCGGCAACTGACGCGGATGCGCGCGTAAAGGCGGCAGAGGAAGCCGAGAAGAAGGCGACTGATGTTGCTCTCGACGCGGATACGCGGAAGCAGGTTGCGGAAGAGGCCGAGAAGAGGTCCGCTGACCTGGCGAGTGCTGTGGACATAACCGTGAAGGCAGTGGAACAGCGCGAGATCGCACTTTTCGACAATGAGGCGAAAGTCAAGGCGCGTGAAGACGTGGTTGACAAGCGCGAGTGGGATGCGACCGAGACCGAGCAGAAGCTGGCGGCCGGTGTTGCTGATCTCAATGACAAAGTGGCCGCTGCGCAGAAGGATTTCGAACAGAGATCGAAGAACCTCGCGGCGCGTGAGCAGCATCAGAGCGATGACTTCGCGCAGAGGGCGAGTGATCTCGACGAGCGCGAGAAGAAGATGACCAACTCTCTCGACAAGAGGGAGAAGAAACTCGACGCTCGTAAAGCAGAAGTCGAGAGGCAGGAAGAGCTTGCTCGGAAGGGCATGCTCGATGTTCCTGCTTGGGTGGTTATCGGATTCATTGCAGTCGCGGCGTTTGTCGCGACAGTTGTGTCGCAGGTGGGATAGCTGAGAACAGGGGAGCAAGATTCCATGTAATCTTAGCTCCCTTTTCTTTAATTTT
>JACRNX010000066.1 GCA_016214755.1 Candidatus Falkowiibacteriota bacterium | reverse complement strand
TTTGGTCGTGAGCTCGACTGACTGTTCCAGATATTCCCGTTCAGCGGGCAATTCCACGCACTCGTCAAGCACCATCATTATATCAGCGCCAATTCCCGCTTGAATTCTAATCGAGTCCTCTGGCGACAGGAAAAAACTTTTTCCGTCGAGATGCGAACTAAATTTAACGCCGTCTTCGGTTATCTTCCTTATCTTGGCCAAAGAAAAAACCTGAAAACCGCCGCTGTCAGTCAGAATCGGCCCTGACCAATCCATGAATTTATGCAAGCCGCCGAGCCGCTTTAATTCTTTCTCGCCCGGCCGGAGCATTAAATGATATGTATTGGACAAAATAACGTCTGGATTTAAACGGCGCAAATCAGCGCTGGACAATGTTTTGACCGCGCCTTTCGTGGCGATGGGCATAAAAGACGGGGTCTTAATAATACCCCTTCTTGTCCTTAACTGACCCAATCGCGCCTTGCTCTTGCTCTGTTTTATTAACTTAAACATATGGACATCACATTATGAAAACGCACTAAGAAATAAGAAAAAATCGATGAGCTGCGAAGTTTTGGAGCGCGAAAAAATTTGAGTCGTAGCCATCGCTACGATGAAAATTTTTTCCGCGAAAAACAAGCGGATCGCGATTTTTGCTATTTATGGAGTGCGTTTTCATAATGTGATGTCCATACGCTTGTATCTTACCAAGAATGAATGCTTTTTACAATTGATGTTAAATGTTTACATTAAACGCTGCTCCCATGATATGTAGCCTGGGAGCAACAGAAATTTAAAAAATTGAAAAGGCGCGATAAATCGCGTTGTAATGACTGAGACGCCCCGACGTACGTCGGGGCGTCTCTACAAAAAATATCAATTATTTAATACTCAATTACCTAATTACTTAATTACTTCTGCGCCACGGTCTGTCCAGCTGAATTGTAATAAATTATTTTTTCCGCCGGCACCATATTTAGTTCAGCGATCTTCGCGGATAAATTGGACATTGACTTCATCTGAACCACCTGCAACGACAATTTTTCTTTTTCTTCCTTCGCGCTGTCAATCTTCTCCTCGATTTCCTTTAAATAAAATCCGCGCGTCGTGATGTAATTCACTTCCACCAAATAAACCGCCAACGCGCTTATCGTCAGTGTGATGGTCATCAAATATAAAACCGCTTTCGATAAATTTCTGAATTTTTTTGTTTTATCTTTGCTTTTCGTCAGATTCAAATTAGAAGAAAATTTCGTCATAATTTTTCCGCCGCCCTCAATTTCGCCGAACGACTGCGAAAATTCCTTTCAATCTCCGCCGCGGTCGGCGCGATCGCCTTTTTATTTATAATTTTTATTTTTTTCTGATGCTGACAGCGGCAAACCGGAATTTCCGGCGGACAAAGGCAGCCGCTGCTTTCTTGTTTGAAAAATTCTTTCACCAATCTGTCCTCCACCGAATGAAACGTGATCACCGCGATTCTGCCGGTTGACGGCAATATCTCGACAATGTCTTTTAAAACAGAACTGATATTTTCAATTTCGTTATTGATCGTCATCCTCAGCGCTTGAAAGGTCTTTGTCGCCGGATGAATTTTGCCTTTTCTCGGCGCTGCGATTCGCATGATCAGCGAAACCAATTCCAATGTTGTCGCAAACCGCTTCTTTTGACGATAATCCGCGATCGCTCTGGCGATTTTTTTCGCCTGCCGTTCGTCAGCGTTATTTTTTAATATCTCAATCAATTTTTCTTCCGGCCACTCGTTCAAAATTCTCGCCGCCGTAACATCATTCTCCTCGGGGCAATAGCGCATGTCTAACGGCTCATTAACCTGAAAAGAAAAACCGCGGCCTGAATCTTTGAGCTGATCTGAAGATAAGCCAAGGTCAAGAAGCACGCCGCTAATCGGCAAGAATTTTTTATCATAAACGATTTGTTTTAATTGCGTGTATGACGCGCGGGCTAATTCCGCCCGTCCTCCGAACGGCCGCAACCGCTCGCTCGCCCGCGCGATGGCCGCGCCGTCCCAGTCCAGTCCCAGCAATTTTCCCGCCGGGCCGGTTAAATTCAGAATCGCTTCCGCGTGGCCGCCCCCGCCGACCGTGCAATCAATGAAATTTTGATTCGCTTTTGGATTAAGGCAATTGATTACTTCCTTAACCAGCACTGGCTCGTGGGTCGTCGTCACATTTTTACCAGATAAAAATTAATTCTAAAATTTTAATAAAATTTTTCAGCATGTTATAAAATGTAAAATGAAAAAATAAAAATGTAAAAACACAATTAAAATTTTAAATGAAAACTTTTTATTTTTAATTGTAATTTTTCATTTTTCACTTTACATTTTTAATTTGCTACACTCCCAATTCTCCCAATTTCTCCGCTATCTCGTTCGTCTGTTTCGCGGTTCTCTGTTTGTAACTGTTCCATTTCGCCTCGTCCCAAATTTCAAGCCGATTGTACAATCCGACGATAACCGCTTTTTTATTTATGCCCGCGTATTTTCTTAAATAGTCAGGCAAAATAACCCGGCCTTGGGAGTCCAGACGGACGTCCATCGCGCCGCCAAGCATTTGGCGCGAAAAGGCCCGGCTATTTGCCTGACCCAATGGTAACGATGATAATTTTTCGGCGAGTTTTGTCCATTCGGTTTTTGTGTAAACCGACAGACAATTATCAAGACCAATCGTAATCACAAACTCATGCCCCAAGGTAACGCGAAACTTGGCTGGAATCGCGATTCTAGCTTTTGCGTCAACAGAGAAATTGTATTCGCCGATAAACATAGTGCTGTAATCCGTAACTCGTAATTTGTTTAAAAATTCTAAATCCTAATATCGAAATTGTAAACTTCCACGGGCTTACGCCCGTGGCATTAACCTATTTCAAGCTGCGCTTGCCCGCTATCCTCTCGTCCTTGATTTTCAATGTATTTTCTTACTGCTGCTTCATTCACTCCCACC
>JACRNX010000065.1 GCA_016214755.1 Candidatus Falkowiibacteriota bacterium | reverse complement strand
TTCGCCCCGAAGGGCGGCTAAGGCAATATTGGCCTTTTGCTTTGGTGAATAGTGTTTCATATATACCCATTATACCTGCCCGCCTGGCGGCGGGCAAAATCCACCAAATAGGTCTGTCTGAATTTATGGGTACATTATAGACAGTATAAATTGAGATGGTTTCACAACCAGCTCATAAAAAAAAATATGGAAAAGCTACTACTGCCTTCGAAAATTTCTTTTGAGGAATCAAAAGAATCAAACAAGGCGACGCTCACAATCGAACCGTGCTATTTCGGGTACGGGACAACTCTCGGCAACGCCCTCCGGCGCGCGCTGCTCTCATCCTTGCCGGGCGCGGCGGTGACGGCGGTGAAAATAACCGGCGCGACGCAGGAATTTTCGTCTTTGAATAATGTTCACGACGATGTTTTGCGCGTTTGTCTGAACTTGAAAAATTTGCGTTTGAAAGTTTTCAGCGAAGAGCCGTTGAAACTTTATTTAAAAGCAAAGGGAGTAAAAGACGTGACGGCCGCTGATTTTGAAAAAAACAGCGCGGTTGAAATTATTAATAAAGATCTTTTAATAACGAAAATTACCGATAAAAAAGGCGAATTTGAAATGGAGGCGACGGTTCAGCAAGGACGCGGCTATTTGCCGATCGAGGAGAGGGGAAAAGAGGAAATTGAAATTGGGACAATAATCATTGACGCGATTTTTACGCCAGTGGTGAAGGTAGGATACAAAGTGGTGCCAACGCGCGTCGGCGACATCACCAACTACGATAAATTGATTATGGATATTGAAACAGACGGCACCATCACGCCGGCGGAAGCGGTAGACCAAGCCAGCAAATTGTTAATTGATCATTTTTCGCTTTTAACGGCGAAATGAACGTCAGAACAAGAATATGCGGCATATTAAAAGGATAAAAACATTAAGCAGAAAAACCGGACCGCGCAAGGCCTTGTTTCAGGGGCTGGCGATAAGTTTGATTTCCCGAGGAAAAATTCAAACAACTTTAGCCAAAGCCAAGGCCCTGCGGCCGAAGATCGAGCGATTGGTAACCGAGGGGCGAAGCAAGACCCTTTCCACTCGTCGGCATTTGCTTGAAATTTTAAATAATGAGAAGGCGGTAAATAAGCTTATCGCTGAACTCGAACCGAAATACGCGGGAAGGCCGGGCGGCTATACGCGGATTATCAAAATGAAAGAACGCCGAGGCGATTGCGCGAAAATGGCGATGATTGAGTTCGTTTAGTAATCAGAGAATAGATAATAGATAAAAAATAATAGATAAAAAACACAAATAAAAATTAAAAGATATTTTTGAATTTTAATTTGTATTTATTATTTTTTATCTTTAATCTATTATTTATCCTGCTATGGAGCGAAAAATACATAAAATCAACGCGAATGGAAAAATACTGGGAAGATTGGCTTCCGAGATAGCGGTTTTATTGCAGGGGAAAAGGAAAATCGGTTATCGTCCAAACATTGACGGGGGCGATATTGTCGAAGTGACGGACGTCGGAGCGATAACAGTTACCGGGCAGAAATTGACGCAGAAAAAGTATTATCGCCATTCGACTTATCCGGGCGGTTTTCGCGAAGACATATTAAAAGAAAGATTGGCGAACAATCCGGCGTTCGTTTTGCGAAACGCGGTTTATCACATGTTGCCGACAAATAGGTTGAGGGAAAGAATGATTAAACGATTAAAGTTCATCTAACAATATGGCGGAAATAAAAAAAATTCGAAAACAAACGCGGCGCGCAGAACCTGTCAAGAGACAAGAAAAAGCGAAAAAAGCCGTTGTTAAAGTAAAAAAAGAAGCAAGGCCGGCGAAGGCGCTGGATAAAGCGGAGGAGCCGAAAATCGAGCCCGTCATTGAGTCCGTCAAGGAAATTGGGGAAGACGCGAAAAAAAAGTCGGAATATTTGTTTGGCCTTGGACGGCGAAAAACCTCAATCGCCCAAGTTAGAATTTACAAAAAAGGCGAAGGCAGAATAACGATAAACGGCAAAGAGCTCAAGGAATATTTTCACGCTTTGGAATTGCGGGAAAGAATTTTTTCGCCGTTTAAAATCGCCGGCCAGGCGGATAAATTGGATTTAACGGCGAAAGTTCAGGGCGGGGGGATATGCTCGCAGGCAGAGGCAGTGCGCCACGGCGTGTCGCGGGCGCTTTTGCAATTGAATCCGAATTTCAGGAAACCCCTCAAGAAAGCCGGATTTCTAACGCGCGATCCGAGGCGGAAAGAGCGGAAGAAACCAGGGTTGAAGCGGGCGCGCAAAGCGCCGCAGTGGCAGAAGAGATAAGAAAATAAGAAATTAAAGGAGTCGTCTTTTTCGTTAGACGACTCTTTTAAATTGATAAAAACAAAGATGGGAGGACTTTGCGTCTTTAGCGATTAATTTGCGCGAAACGAAAAAATCTTGTATATTATATGTAATTAGAACGGGAAATGTTAATCAGTAACTGGTAATTGGTAATTGGTAAACTGTCTTAAAGATTACTGATTACTAATTACGGATTACGAGTTACTGATTACCGATTATTGATTACCAATTTTATGGCCGAATCAGTGACTCGAAACACAACATACTTGACTTTAGCGTATATTGGACAAAAAATTTTGTCATTTTTTTATTTTGTCATGGTGGCGCGTTTTATCGGCGTCGAGGATTTGGGCAAATACACTTTCGCGATTTCGTTTACTACTTTGTTCGCCGTCTTCGTTGATCTCGGCTTAAATTCCGCGCTGGTGAGAGAAGCGGCGAAGTTTAAAGAGCGGATTTCCCGGTACCTGTCATCAGCGCTGGCCGCGCGCTTGGTTTTGTCTTTATTAATTTATGGCGTTGTCATCGCCGCGATCAATATTCTCGGCTGTCCGGAATTAACAAAAAAATTAGTTTATCTGTCAGGTATTACCATGGTTTTTGACCAGTGGACGGCGATTTTTTGGGCGGTTTTTCGCGGTTGCCGCAATTTGAAAATGGAATCAATCAGCATCGTGCTCAATCAGGCGATTATCGTTGTCGCCGGACTGGTCGTTTTATTCATGCGTTTGCCGCTCACGTTTCTTATGGCGCCGTTTATTCTGGCGAGCGCGTTTAGCTTGATTTTCTCCGCCATCAGCGTCACGCGAATTCTCAAAATTAAATTTCAATTGAAATTCGACATTGGAACGATAAAATTTCTTTTCTCTATCGCCGTGCCATTCGCCTTGATCGCGATTTTCAGCCGGATATACGGGAATATTGATTCGGTCATGCTTTCAAAATTAGTCGGCGACAAGGCCGTCGGCTGGTACAGCGTGGCGATGAAAATTCCATTCGCTTTGCAATTTATTCCAGCGGCGCTGGCGGCGGCGATTTTTCCCGCCTTCAGCCATCATTTTGTTCACGATAAAGTCCAATTGAAAACGACTTTTGAACGGGTGCTGAAATTTTTAACAGTCGCCGTCCTGCCGATATCCGCCGGCGCGGCGATTCTCGCGCGGCCGATTGTCTCGTTCTTTTACGGTTCTGAATATTTGCCTGCCGTCTTGCCTCTGCAAATTTTAATGCTGGGATTGTTTTTCGTTTTTTTGAATTTTCCGCTCGGTTCTCTCATGAATGGCTGCGATCGCCAAATAACTAATACGATTTTAGTCGGCGTGACAATGCTTGTAAACGTGGCGTTGAATATCTATTTAATTCCAAAATATAGCTTTGCCGGCGCCAGCGCCGCTTTTTTCGTGAGCCATGGTTTTTTGTTTTTCGCCGGACTGTTCGTCGCGCGAGCGATTGTGAACTACGACAAAGTTAAGTTGTTCCTATATTTTATCAAAACAATCGCGAGCGCGCTCGCCATGGCGGCGGTCATTTTGTTTCTCGTCCCTGATTTCCATTTTTTAGCCCTGATTCCAGTGGGAGCGTTGATTTACGTCGGCGCCGTCTTTCTGACCAAGATAGTTAGCTGGAGCGAAATCAAACTTTTTTTCTCGCATTTTTAATTATGCCCAAAACCCTGTTAATCACAATTGATTTTCCGCCCATGTTCGGCGGAGTGGCGAATTACTGGGCGAACCTTTGTAAAATTTTACCCAATGACAAGATTGTTGTTTTGGCTTCTGAATGCGATGATTCGCTGGATTTTGACGTTAAACAAAATTATTTGATTTACCGCAAAGTTTTAATTTCAAAACAAAAGTGGCTTTGGCCCAAATGGCTGCCATTCCTTTTTTGGTCATTTAAATTGGCGCACGCTGAAGGTGTCGGCAAAATTATCGTCGCTCACATTCTGCCGGGCGGAACGATTGCCTATATTTTGAAATTGTTGCTCGGCATCCCTTATATCGTGTCAGTCCACGGATTGGATATCGCCCTGCCGCAAAGAAATAAAAGAAAACTTTGGTTGATGAAAAAAATATTGCGGCGAGCGGACGCGGTTATCGCCAATAGCGATTACACAAAAAACGAATTGCTCAAGCTCGGTTGCGCGGATGAACTTAAAATTGAAATAGTTTATCCTTGCTCGAACATTAATTCCGCGCCGATAGACGTTGAAAAAATTCAAGAATTTTTACGTCAGCATAAATTAGAAAATAAAAAAATCATTTTAACCACTGGCCGGCTGATTGAGCGCAAGGGGCACGACAAAGTAATCGAGGCCTTGCCGCAAATTATCGCCGCGGCGCCTGATGTTGTTTATCTGATCGTCGGCAATGGCGAAAATTTGGATAATTTGCGGGCGCGGGCGCTGGAAAAAAATTTGCAGGATCGCGTTTTATTTTTTACTGATATCATGGACAGTGAAATGCCGATTTTTTATCAAGCGGCGGACGTGTTTATCATGCCTTGCCGGTGTTTAGATAATGGAGACATTGAGGGATTTGGCATTGTTTTTTTGGAGGCGAGTTTATTCGGCAAACCAGCGATTGCCGGCCGGAGCGGCGGCGCGGTGGAAGCGATTGAACACAATGTCAGCGGGCTTTTAGTTGATCCCTTGAATGTTGACGAAATCGCGCGAGCGGCGATCGCGCTTTTAGGCGATGAAAAAAGAGCGCGCGAATTGGGCGAGGCAGGAAAACAGCGCGTCCTGCGAAAGTTTAATTGGCAGGAGCAGGGGAGGAAGCTGGAAAGAATAATTAATAATTAAACGAACGCACAACGCGCTACGAGGGGCGCGGTAAGTTAAGAAGAGACAGGCAAGAAATCAAAAAAACAATAAAACAAAAAAGCACCGAAACAATTTGTTTCCAAGACGGTTTTCTTCGAAGGGTGATAGAGGGAACGTCTTTGTCATGCTGAGGCTCTCGAAGCATGACATTGTCGCCCTTCGAGAACCTCAGGGTGACAAAGGGGCGGGCGAAATTTACACTGAGCCCTTCGACCCCGCATCCTGCGGGGCTCAGGATAAACTCCGACGAAGTACCCCAGACCCCGTGATATGCCTGTTAAAAATGGAAAAAACGGATTAGGGACAATGCTTATAGGGATTTTTTTTGGATAGAGTACTGTCTAAAAAAATCTGTATTATCTGTATTTTTTAATCTGTACATCTGTACATAATTTTATGAAAAATTTTGTGTTTAGTTTAGGCGGGTCGGTGGTGGCGCCGGCCGTGGGCGTAAATGTGAAGTTTTTGGCTGCGTTTAAAAAATTGCTGTCGAAGTTCGTCCGCCGATCGCGTTTTTATATTATTGTCGGCGGCGGAGCGGCGGCGCGGCAGTATCAAAAAGCGATGAAGGAGTCGGGTGTCAACAATACTGACGAACTTGACTGGATAGGAATCGCGGCCACGCGCTTGAACGCGGAATTGGTCCGAGTCAGTTTGGGTAAGATCGCGTGTCCTCAAATAATTCTCGACCCCACGAAATTGCCGAAGTCCAAAAAGCAAGTGTTTGTCGGCGGCGGGTGGAAACCCGGCTGGTCAACGGACTATGTCGCGGCCGTGCTGGCGAAAAACATTGGCGCGAAGACCGTCGTTAATTTATCCAACATTGATTACATTTGCGACAAAGACCCAAAAAAATTTGCGGACGCCAAACCGTTCAAAAAAATGCGCTGGAGCGATTTGCGCGATTTAGTCGGTGAAAAATGGGTCCCTGGATTTCATCTGCCGTTTGACCCGAAGGCCTGCGCGCTGGCAAAGAAAGAAAAAATGTCCGTGATTTTTTTAAATGGGAATAATTTAAATAATTTAAAGAAATTCATCGAAGGAAAAAGTTTTATTGGGACGATTGTTGAGTAGGGAACAAAAATTTTTGTTCCCTGCCTTGTCGGCGCGGTTGTCGAGTAGAATAGGAAAAAGCGAGACAAGCAGGACAAGGAAATCAAATCAATTTGTCAAAAAAACCAGGCACAATCCTTCAACAAGTTCAACACTAGGATATTGCCACTTTCCGATGTCACCCTTCGAGAGCCTCAGGGTGACATTTTGTTGTCATGCTGAGGCCCGTGCTGAGTTTATCGAAGCGCTCTCGAAGCATGGCAACAAAATAACGAATTGATTACTTGTTCTTGCTCGTCTCGCTTGTCAACACTTGTCTTGCTAGTCTTGCTGATCTCGCTAACTATTTTACGAAACGCCAGAAATGTGGTGAAATTTGTTGACAGATTTATTTAATTATTTTAAAGTAAAGTGTTAAAGTTGCCAATTAGGAAGTCAGTTGATATATTGAAATTGGGGTGCTGTTCTTTACAACAATATTCCCGGAAAGGAGGGAAAAATGAGCAAAGTTTTGATAGCGACGGTGGCGATTGATATCAGTGAAGTGACGGACGAGGCGATGAAAGAGTTGGCAGATTTGG
>JACRNX010000064.1 GCA_016214755.1 Candidatus Falkowiibacteriota bacterium | reverse complement strand
TTCGCCCCGAAGGGCGGCTAAGGCAATATTGGCCTTTTGCTTTGGTGAATAGTGTTTCATATATACCCATTATACCTGCCCGCCTGGCGGCGGGCAAAATCCACCAAATAGGTCTGTCTGAATTTATGGGTACATTATATTAACCCACTGAAAGGAGGGGAAAATGTCATCTTCTAAATACATCGGGATCCTTGTGACAATCATGTTTTCCGCGGAATTACTGATTGTTTCGATGATGGGATGGGCACATGTGAGTATGAATAAAGAAAAACTGTCTTCAATAAAAATTGTAGACAGTATTCAGGTGAAATGTCGTGTTCCGTTGAAATGTTGTGTTCCGTCGGGTTCAGGTGGTTTTCCTTATATACAGTGAAAGGCATGAAAACAATAGGGACAGAATAAAATTCTGTCCCATTTTTTTATTTACGCCAGTTGAAAAAGAATTTAAAATCAGGTAAAATGGGGATATAGCGTGATTTCATCTTATGAAAAAATATAACCATAAAAAAATTGAAGCCAAATGGCAGAAATTTTGGGAGAAAAATAATTTTTATCAGGCCAAGGACCCTGCGCCGGGCGTTGAAAAAGTAGGGACAGAATTTAATTCTGTCCTCGCCAAAAACCCGAAGTATTATTGTCTGATTGAATTTCCGTACCCATCCGGCGACGGCCTGCATGTGGGCCATGTCCGCAGTTACACGGCGCTGGATGTTATCGCCAGAAAAAAGCGGCTGGAAGGATTTAACGTGCTGTATCCTATCGGCTGGGACGCGTTTGGTTTGCCGACGGAAAATTACGCGATTAAAACCGGGCGCCACCCTGTTGATATTACGAAAGAGAACATAAAAATTTTCAAAAAACAAATCAAGAGTTTAGGCATCAGTTTTGATTGGTCGCGGGAAATCAATACCACTGACCCGAATTATTATAAATGGACGCAGTGGATTTTTTTACAATTATTCAAACATGGTTTAGCGTATAAAAAGAAAATGCCGATTAATTGGTGTCCGCAATGCAAAATCGGATTGGCGAATGAGGAGGTGGTGGATGGAAAGTGCGAACGATGCGGCGCGGAAGCCGAGCAGAAAGAGTTGGAGCAGTGGATGCTGAAAATCACCGCCTACGCCGACCGGTTGATTGAGGACTTGGAAACAGTTGATTATTTGGAAAAAATAAAAATCCAGCAGATAAATTGGATTGGCCGGAGCGAAGGAGCAGAAATTAAATTCAAAATTCAAAATCCAAAATCCAAAATAAATTCAAAATTCAAAATTCAAAATTCAAAATTCGAAATTAAAGTTTTTACCACGCGGCCGGATACGATTTTCGGCGCAACGTTTTTGGTTTTGTCGCCAGAGCATGAGTTGGTTGATAAAATTACGACCGATGGACAAAAAGCGGCAGTATTGACGTATCAGGAAAAGGCGCAGAATAGGGGAGAGATCCCTCGACAAGCTCGGGATGACAAAGAAGAGAAGACGGGCGTGTTCACTGGCGCGTATGCGATTAATCCGGCGACTGGAAAAGAAATTCCGATTTGGGTCGCTGATTATGTGATCATGGATTACGGCACAGGCGCGATCATGGCCGTGCCGGCGCACGATGAGCGAGATTTCGCGTTCGCGAGAAAATATAATCTCGATGTTATTCCAGTGTTGCATCAGTATATTGAATTTTGGGATAAAGAAACGCAATTACACGGGATACATTATGGAAGTACGAAAACTCGTAGGACTTTTACAGTAGATGATTACAATAAAATAATTACTGACTTGGATTTATTAGTAGTGCTTAAAGAACAGGCTTATAAAGATTTGGAGGAAGGGCGGATTTTTAGTGGTGAAGGAATTCTTTTTGATTCGGGAGTTTTTTCTGGTTTATATTCAGAAAAAGCAAAATTAGAAATCACAAATTTTGTTAAAGGGATAGAAACAGCTAACTATCATCTCCGTGACTGGGTTTTTTCGCGCCAGCATTATTGGGGCGAGCCGATTCCCATGGTTTATTGTCCAGAATGTCATTGGGTGCCATTACCAGAGGAAGAATTGCCGCTTGAATTGCCGTTCGTGAAAAAGTACGAACCAACGAACACCGGCGAATCGCCGCTGGCCGGGATTGAAAAATGGGTCAAAACAAAATGCCCGAAATGCGGCGGTCCGGGCCGGCGCGAGACCGACACCATGCCGAATTGGGCGGGCAGTTCGTGGTATTACCTCGCGTATATTATGCGAGGTAATTCGAAATTCGAAATTCAAAATTCAAAATTCAAAATTCAAAATTCAAAATTATTTAAATACTGGCTGCCAGTAGATTTATACAACGGCGGCATGGAGCATACTACTTTGCATTTGCTCTATTCCCGTTTCTGGCACAAATTTTTGTATGATATTGGCGCGGTGCCGACGGCCGAGCCGTATCAGAAGCGTGTTTCGCACGGCATGATTTTGGCGCCGGACGGCCAAAAAATGTCGAAATCGCGCGGCAATGTCATTAATCCTGATGAAATAGTCGAGGAGCACGGCGCGGACGTCTTGCGTTTATATGAAATGTTTATCGGGCCGTACGACCAAACCGTCAGCTGGGACTTGAACGGCGTCCGCGGCGTGCGCCGTTTCCTTGAACGGATTTTTAATTTTGAAAATTGGGTGGAACAAGACGAGAAAGAAGTTGTCATCGCGCGGGAAAAGACAATCAAGCAAGTCGGCGAAGACATTGATTCAATGCGATTTAATACCGCTGTTTCAGCCATGATGATTTTCGTTAACAAAATCATTGAAGCCGGTTGCACGAAAGAAACATTCAAAAAGTTTTTAATTATCCTGTCTGTTTTCGCTCCGCATTTTGCCGAGGAGCAGTGGCATGTTCTCGATGAAGATAAAAGTATTTTCGACGAGGACTGGCCGAAATATGATGACAAGCTGATTGACAAGGAGTTAGTCGAAATCCCCATTCAGATTAACGGCAAGGTCAGGGATAAATTGATGGTTGATAAAAAAATCAGCGAGGACGAAATTAAAAAAATGGCCTTGGCGAGCGAGAAGGCAAAAAAATATTTAGCCGGTCAAACGCTGAAAAAGTTTATCTACGTGAAGGGGCGGTTGGTCAGTATTGTGATTTCGTAGAGGAGGAGACACCCCCCTCTCTTTCTCCCCCTTGGCAGAGGGAACACCTCCCTCCAACTCCCTCCTTGGTAAGGAGGGAGAGGGTAAACATCCCCTCCTTACCAAGGAGGGGAATGAGGGGAGGTAAAATATGTGAAGTTGAGTAGGGAACGCATAAATGCGTTTCTTCATTTAAAAATTAGCCCTGCTATTGGTTCATAGCAGGGATTTTTTTTAGAATCGCGGATTTTTAGAAAGCGTTTTTGTCAGAGGATTTTTTTGATTATCCTCCAGGCGCGTGGCGCAAAGCCGTGATCGCCGAGAAAGGCGGGAGCGTGGCCGCCGAGAGAGGCAAATCCTTGTCCGCCGCCGAGGATGCAGGCATGGCGCAAAGGATATCGGTTTTCGCCTTTTGCTCCGGCGGCATTGGGTCGAAAGTTCGGCTTGGCGGAAAGTTGAGGGAGCCGCGCCGTTTCGTTAGCGGCGAAATGGCACGGATTGGCCTCGGACGAGTAGCAATTTGCCTTCATTTTTTCTTTCCTGTTTTTGAGGTTGTTTTTTGGTTTTTGCCTTTTTCGCGGTTTTTTGTGGCTTTCTTTTTTTTTATTTCTCCTTCTATTAGCCACATTTTTTGAGCTAATTGGAGATAAGGAACATTTCTAGTATCATTGTATCATGTTAAAATGATAAAAATTCTGTCGGCTGTGGACAACTTATCACGAAAATCGTCAATTTCTTTTGACAACAATACATTTTTATTGCCGCAGATGATTAAAAATTGAATAATATAAAATGTTAATAACTATTAACACCTTTTTATTTTTTAATGATATAATAAATCCATTGGAGGGAATGGAATAAAGAATATGCTATTAACTCAAGAATTATTAACAGTTGGCTTGAACAGCAAAGAAGCGGAAGTTTATATCGCCGCTTTGCAGCTCGGTTATTCTTCGGTGCAGGAAATCGCGGAAAAATCAGGCATCAATCGCACTACCGCTTACACACACATAAAAAATTTAATCAGCCGCGGGCTTTTGAACGCGGTGGAGAGGAACGGGAAAATTTATTATGTGGCGGAAAAGCCGGAAAAATTGAAATTCATCCACGAACAGCAGGAAAAAGAAGTGTCGCGCCGGCGGGAGATTCTGGAGAAAATAATGCCGGAACTCGAATCAATTTATAATCTGGCCAAAGATAAGCCCAGCGTCCGTTATTTTGATTATGGCAATCCGGCGAATTTAGAGTACGTGCGTCAAGAAATTGTTAATCGGCGATTTCCGGAAATGCAAAATATCTTTAATTGGGAAATTTTTCATGACCATATCAGCCGCGCCCATATTCAAAGATTGTTAACCGGAATTGACAAGTTGAAGGTGCTGTATATCGCGAAAAATAAAATGATTGATTATCGAATTATCCCGCTTTTGGAAACGCGGAAAGTAGAGGTAAAATTTTTACCAGAAGCGAAGTTTGGTTTTTTATGCGAAGTGTTGATTGCCGGCGATATGGTTTATATTTCTCGCGTGAGCGATGGACTGATTATTACCGATAAATTATTTTCTCAAACGCTCAGGCTGGTTTTTCAAGCGCTTTGGGGCATCGCTGAAGATTTTAGACGCGATTAATCGCAGATTATTTTTATAATTTTATATTTTTATTTATGTTAGAGCGAGAATTGCAAAATTTTGGCTTGGCGGAAAAAGAAGCGAAAGTGTATGTCGCGGTTTTGGAATTGGGCACGGGGACGGTGCAGGAGATTTCTCAAAAATCAGGGATTAACCGCGCGACGACTTATATTCAAATTGATTCTTTGTCGCGCCGCGGCTTAATCAGCAGCGTTGATAAAAATAAACGGAGCGTTTTTATGGCCGAGAAACCGCAACGCCTGCTGGAAATTTTGCATAATCAGAAAGAGCAGGTTGAATCATTGGAAAAAAAGTTCACGAAATTGATGCCGGACTTTGAAGCGATTTACAATGTGCGCGCCGATCGGCCGCGGGTGCGATTTTTCGGCGGCCACGCCGGCTTGAGCATTATTCGCGCTGAGATATTGAAGATGAAGCCGCCGGAGCTTCGGGTTTTTCTGCCGGCGCGGCCGCCGAAGGACGCGGCGGAAATCGAGGACCCGGGATTCGCGAAAATATCGCGGACAGTTGGTTTTACTAAGTTTTTAATGATTGGCGGAAAGAACGCCAAAGCTGATGTTTTTAAATGGTATCCAAAGACAGCGGCGCGATTTTTCAAGATGGAAAAATACAATGTTGAAATAATGCTTTTCTTGAATAAGGTAGTGGTCAATAAGCCAATTAAATTTAATGTCAGCATGGCGGTAATGATTGAAGACAAATTAATTTATGACAGTTTTGTCGCGGTTTTCGAGAGCTTGTGGCAACTGGCGCAAGACCTCGAAAAATAGAATATTGATTGAAATGTTCTGTCGCCATCAATAACGTCCGTCATCGAACTCTAAAGAGAAAATTTAAAAGTCGGGAGAATTGAATCCCGACGATTTTGTTTGTTGTGGGTTTGTTGTATGGAGAGAGCGCAAACGCGCTGGTTTGCGTTGAACGAGTCAAGGGCAAAGAAGCGAGAACAGAGCGAAGCGGACTAAGAACGTTTAGAAACAATGGACGGGAAATAAGCAAGGGGGATAGTGATATTATTCATGCCACTACCGCCGCCCCAGATTATTCCCAATTGAACGCGTTGTTCGGCGACGAATCGGCGTGAGCCAATTTGTCTAACCATGGAGCTCTGCGCGCGGGTTGCGATCGAGTACCTTCTGTCACATCGTGGAGAATTGGTTTTCATCTCGTACCTCCTTGGGACACTACCTTATCGCTAAGATAGTTTCGCAGAACAATACTAAATAATAGCAAATCATTTTGATTGTGTCAATAGCTGCGCAATCTGCAGTGTAAAATATAGACAAAAGCCCTTCGTTTCTGCAAATTAAAATGTTTCCGAAAATAGTAGCAAAATGATAGTGTTGGAGCAGAATAATTAACCCTAATTCATAACGCTCCAACCTCTATGATGAATAT
>JACRNX010000063.1 GCA_016214755.1 Candidatus Falkowiibacteriota bacterium | reverse complement strand
TTTGACTGAAACATAGTGGTGAAAAGATGTTATGAATAAAGGATTTTCTCCTTCAATTATATCATCTCCTCAACACTGGCGACAGAGGAAAAGTAATGAAAAGAACGAAAAAATCATTCATTTTTCTACACTCTCAAATTACTTAATTACGAGTTACTGATTACCAATTACTTATTTCCAAATATACAAATTATTTAGAGCACGCATTTTTTCCGCGTTTCGCGTTACAAGTTCATCCTGAGCGAAGTCGAAAGGTTGTGCGTTCCTTTTTTCTTTGTCTTCATCTGTATATCTGTAAAAATCTGTACATCTTGTATTATTAGAGATACTCAATCATCTCCACCAGCCGATTGGCGTATCCCCACTCATTGTCATACCATGCCAAAACTTTAACCAAGTTGCCGCCGACCACGCGCGTGCCGTTCAAATCCACGATCGCCGACGCCTGCCGGCCAACAATGTCCGACGAGACGAGCTCATCTTCAGCAACTTCCAATATGCCGGCGAATCGTTTCTGTCTTGCCGCTTTTTTAAACGCATTATTCACCGATCCCACCGTTACATTCTTTTTTAATAGCGCCACGATGTCAATAATCGAGCCGCAAACAACCGGCACGCGGAAAGAAACGCCGTCAAATTTATTTTTCAATTCAGGCAGAACCAAAGCCGTGGCGCTGGCCGCGCCTGTGCTAGTCGGCACGATGTTCGCTCCCGCCGCCCGTCCCTCGCGCCAATCCTTGACGTTCGCCGAATCAACTGTCCGCTGGCTGACTGTCATCGCGTGCACAGTTGAAAGCAGGGCTTTTTCCACGCCAAAATTTTCTTCAAGAACAGCTATCACCGGCGCGCAACAATTCGTCGTGCAGGAAGCGTTGGCGATTATTTTCTGGCTGCGGGCTTTTTGTTCGTTCACGCCTCGGACAACGGTCACCACGCCATCACTCTTAGTTGGCGCGGAGATGATAACCGCTTTCGCGCCTGCTTTCAGATGTTTCTCCGCGTCTTCTTTTTTCGTGAAAACGCCCGTGCATTCCAAGACAACGTCGATCCCTAACTTTTTCCACGGCAATTCTGTTGGATTCGCGGCCGCGTAAACCGGAAACTTCTTGCCCGCCACGACTAAATGCGAACCAGCAACCGCGACCGAATCGCGGCATCGTCCGTAAACAGAATCATACTTTAATAAATAAGCCATGTTTTTTATGTCCCCGAGTTCATTGATCCCTGCTACTTGCAGATTCTTTTTAGTTAATGCGATTTTAAACGCCTGCCGGCCAATCCGGCCAAAGCCATTGATTGCGATTTTTAGCATAATACTAAGATAAAAAAATTAAGAAATTAAAAAATGAATTAATGAAGTGGTAGCTTACTTCTCTTATATGCTCTATTATAACAAACGCCAACGAATTATAAAATCCCCTCCTTAGCAGGGAGAGGATGTTTAACATCTCCCCCCTTATCAAGGCGGGGACGTTTAACATCTCCCCCTTATCAAGGCGGGGACGTTTAACATCTCCCCCTTACCAAGGGGGAGAAAGAGAGGGGGTATCACTTAATCTCAACCTTATCAATCATCGCGCTGATCAAATCGCTCGATAAATTCTCTTTATCGTTAATTTTTTCTTTGAAACGAAACTCGACGTAATTTTTTCCGAACGGCACGACAATCACCTGCTTGTCCGTGGTGTTGATTTTGTATTTATAAGCAAACCCCACGCGGCCGGCGATGTCAGCCAAAGTTCCCTGATACTTGTCGCGATAGCTGTCGCTTTTCGTGAACGCGACGGACAAGTCGCCGATATTCTCGCTGTCATTATCCCGCACCACGCCGTCGTTGAAAAAATGAAGCTCTTTTTTATACGGCTTGTCTAAAAACGTCCAGTTGTTCGGAAAATAAACAATCACGCCGTATTTGCTGAATGACAGCCACTCAATTGCTGGTACTGCTTTCGACGTTGATTCAATTGGAGTGGTGGACAGCTCGAGAGCTGTCCCTACAGCTGTCCCTACGTCTTTGTTCTCGCCGATTTCAGGAACAGCTGACTCAACTTCAACCTTAGGAATAAAATCGCTGAACGCTTTTTCAATAATCACCCGCGTGGCCCGCGTTTCCAAATACATGGCGCTGAAAAGCGAAGCGAACGCGACGAACACGCAAAAAATCAGAACAACAATCACGATCGCCAATCCTTTGTAATAATGCAATTCTGTTTTTAAAATTTCAACGCGGCATTGATCGTCGGTTTTCTTTGTTTTCGTTTTTGATTTTGTTTTGAACATATCATTATAAAAATATAAAAATACAAGAATATAAAAATAGAAGATTGACAGATTTTTTGAAACGGTTTTTTTCGCAGTTCTATTTTTTTGTCGTCCAAATAATCTACTCACTACCCCCTATCACCTACAACCTTTCATTTATTATATCACTTTTTATCAAACAACCAAAATCACGCCGCTTGTTCGTACTTTAACGCCTGCAAATCATCAACCAAACGCCGCATCAACGTTTCTAATTTTTTCAATATCACGACTTTTTCATCCAAATACTCAAACGCCGCTTTCTTTTTACCGGCTTTCAAAACGCAAGCGACTTCATTCGGCGCCAAGTCCGCGATTCTTTTTCCTTTAAGCTCGTCTTGAATTTCCTGCTCGGCCATTTCATCTTCTTTTTTAATCAAGGCCATGAATTCCGCGTCCAAGTCCCGCCACTCGGGCGTTTTGATTCCCAGCAAACCTTCGGCGTCGCGTATGGCGCTGAAGGCTTTAGTGAACCAACCGGTAATCAGCTTGTTCTTTTTCGCGCCTTCCAATTCAACGAAGACCCTTTGTCCGTTAACCATTTCATAACGTTGATACAAATCCGGCGTGATAAATGACTGCGGCATCATCTCGTAATCAGACATCAGCGCGTTCAAACGTCGAATTATTGTTTCAATATCATTCTCGCTTTCTCGAACGCGCTGTTCATAACTCGGCTCGGCGCTAAACGTTCTTTGTTTTTTCTTTTTTGTCTCTTTTTGTCTTTCGCCAATGACAGCATTATCGCGATCAGAAATTGGAGATTCAGTTTTTAATTGATTTTTTGCCATAAATTTATGAAAAAATCTTTAAACTTCATGATGTCGCGGCTGGTGACGATTAAAACCAAAACCATAAGCAAAGCGAATCCAACGCTGTGGGTGATTTGCTCGATTTTCTGATTAACCGCTCGGCCGCGAATTTTTTCAATGATTAAAAATAGCACGCGGCCGCCGTCGAGCGCTGGAAAAGGCAGAAAATTGATAATCGCCAAATTCAGCGAGAGCAAAGCGACGAATTGCAAAATATAAATAAAGCCCATGCGCGCCACTTGGCCGGTCATCACCGCGATGCCGACTGGGCCGGCGACATCCACGCCGAGCGGCTCGCCAATCACGGCGTTTTTGATTATCTTGGCGAAAGCGACGATTATCTGTTCACCCAAATAGTACGTATCGCGGATGCCGAACCAGATTGCTTTATACCACGGATAAGAAACAATTCCCGTCCGCGCCAGCCCCACGCCCAAGCCCGGCTTTTGCGTTTCTTTCAGAACTACTGGCTGAATTTTGTAAATTAATTTTTGTCCGAGACGTTCAACCCCGACCGCGATTTCCTGTTTGTCTTTGCTTTGGACGTATGACTGCACTTCTTCGACCTTATTCATTTTTTTCCCGTCAATTTCTTGAATCGCGTCGCCGAGCTGAATCCCCGCATTCGCCGCCGGCGAATTTTTTAGTATTGAAATCACTTGAATTTTTTCGTCGCGAATTTTCACGCCCGCGCTTTTGACAGAATCAACAATCTGCGGCGCGCCAATCATAAACGCGAGCATCAGCGCGGCCGCGCACAAAACAACGTTCATCGCCACGCCGGCGCTTAAAATCGCTCCCCGCTTCCAAATTTTTTGGCTGGCGAAACTATCTGTTTCATTTTTATGTTCGCCGTCTTCGCCTTTGATTTTCACGAATCCGCCGAGCGGAATCCAATTCAATGAATAAATCGTTCCCCAGTCAGAATTTCCTTCCGCGGTTAATTCCTTCGTGTCTCGATTGCCCCAGATGACGCGCCATTTTTTCTCCCGTTCAATCTGACTAACAGTAATCGTTGCGTCAACCACCGCGGCGCTGATTATATCTGTCTTATTTGACTTATCCTGGCTTATTGCCGTCTCGATTGTTTCTACTGTTTTTGACGCAATTTGTGATTTTTTAACGAATTGAACGCCGAAAATCCGCGGCGGAAAGCCAAAACCAAATTCATCGGCCTTGACTCCCAGCCGGCGCGCGGTCACGAAATGCCCGAGTTCATGGACAAATACCAAAATGCCGAGCAAGATGAGAAAAACGAATATAGTGAAAAGCATAATGTTAGTTTAATTTATTATGTCATGGTTCGAGAGCCTCACCATGACATTTAGAATGTCACCTTGAGATGTCACCCTGAGGCTCTCGAAGGGCGACATCGAAAGGTATAAAGGCAAAAGTGTCATAGATTCGGCAGGGCTTCGACTTCACCCCGCCAACGGCGGGGCAAGCTCAGCCTGACATTGCTCACCATGACACTATTTATCTAATCCTCTGACTTCTTATTTCCGACCTCTTATTTCCGACATTTGACCTCTGACTTTGGGACTACCGTTGCGAAACGACGCCGAGATTGTCACTCCGGTTGCCGGGACTCCACCAGTTGACACATGCGCCACCAGAGTAGACTTGGCCAACAAACACGAGAGGGCCGCCGGACGAGGAAGCACGAAACCAATCATAATTGGTCATTAAAAATCCTCTGCATTCTTCATCGTTTAATCTTAGCGCTTTTAGTTTTTTGAACCGCAATATCCAGTCGTAAATTATCT
>JACRNX010000059.1 GCA_016214755.1 Candidatus Falkowiibacteriota bacterium | reverse complement strand
CTAAATCCTAATTTCTAAACAAATCCCAAATTACAATTCATCAAATTTTTTATGTTGGAATTTAAAACATTAGAAAATTAAAGTTTGTTTAGGATTTTGATATTCGGGATGAAGGAAAAAATTTGGTTGATGATCAATTAATTTTTTCGCTCATTTACAACTAAATTTTGGTGTTTCGTGTAATATTTCGCATGTATGAACATCTTACATGCGAAATCTCCATGTTGTGGAGTGTCTGTTTCCCGCTTTGGCGGAAGACGACGTATCTGTAATAAGTGCGGTTCCACTTATCGTATTCGAAGTAAACGTCGAGGACGAAAGAGAATACGTACCTCTACTAGGGTATACGTTAAAAAGATATTTCAGCATAATTGGCTGGTCAAGAATCTATCCCATGGCGGTATGGTATCCTCCGAGGCGGCTCGCAAGAGATTTGAATTTTCTCTTGATAAGTTGTCATCCGAGCCTCGTGTTCTTAAAATACAAGGTGAAAAATTAGTTCTCATCTTGGATGGCCAATGGAGAAAATTCGGCAAGGAAAAATGGACACTGTATCTCATCGCGCTGAAACCTATCGACAAGGATTATGTTATTGTTTTAGATCCATGCCTCAGAAAGGGAAAAGAAAATGTTACAGACTGGCTCGATGTCCTTGACGCTATTCCTATTAGTATCAGAAAACGAGTAATAGTAGCAGTTTCTGACGGGGTGCGCGGTCTTGGCCGTCAATTATTAATGAGATGCGGATGGCCTCAACAGCGGTGTCATTTTCACCTGCTTTCCGCCCTTGAAAAATTTCGAGGCAGGCGTAAAAGTTTACGAGGCAAAACGATTCGAGAAAATGTCTGCCAGACAGTCAAAATACTACTCAAGGTAAAGAGCAAAAAGAGAATGCTGTTCCTTGGTCGCAAACTTCTTAGACTCAGTGATGACAAGCGCTGTCCAAAAAGGATGCGGATGATAGCGCGAGAATTTTTGAGACATTTTACCGAATATCGATTATACCTCGACGAGCCGGAATGGAATCTGCCAAACACAACCGGAGTAATGGAATCAGTGGGCAGTTTGATCAGACGATACGCTCCGAAAATTAACACTCCTCGAGCTCTGCAAAAATGGTCGATAGCTATTATTCGAACACACCAAAAATTTAATTGTAAAGGTACGAAATTTCAACCAAATTAATTCCTTCATCCCCGATATTCGGATTTAAAGTTTGTCACCCTGAGCGAAGTCGAAGGGACGAATTTACAAATTCTGGTCTCCAATACTTTAATTATTTTATCACAATTTTATCTCAAAAACAACTTTTGACATAAAAACGGCATTATGGTTATCAACAAACACAGAGGCAAACGCTGTTGACATTGTCGAATCAATCAATTAAGATATCACCTTAACTATACAGCTTATGGCGTTAACGCAGAACCAACAACTTTACGAAATACTGCAAAGAAGCGAGAACCCGCTGATTACTTTTCGCGCTGAACACAATGGCGATATGATCAGCGCCAGTTTGGCCCTGGCCGGTTTGCTCGAAAAATTCGGCAGAAGCGCGGAAATCGTTTCTGATGGCTTCGCGTTGCCGAGCGCTTATTCGTTTCTTCCTGACGCGGACAAAATAAAAAAAGAAAGCAATGCTTTGAAAAAATTTAGCGTCAGTTTGAATATCAAAGATAAAAAGCACCCGCAAATTGACTATAAAATTGAAGGCGATAAACTGCACATCTTGATCGCGCCGACCCATCCGCAATTTTCATCCGATGACATTAAAATAAATCCAGCGATCTATCGGCATGATTTAATCATTACCGTGAACACGCCGGATTTGGATTCGCTTGGCGCGTTCTATCGCGAAAATACTGACTTTTTTTATCAAGTACCGATTGTCAACATTGACCACTCGCCTGAAAACGAACATTATGGCCAGCTGAATTTCATCAATCTTACCGCTTCTTCTGTGTCTGAAGTCATTTATGATTTCATCGAGCAGATGGACACGAATTTGCTGGACGAAAAGTTGGCGACTTATCTTCTAACCGGCATGATTGACAAAACGAAAAGCTTTAAAATGCCGAGCGTGACGCCTAAAAGTTTTAATATCGCCAGTCACTTAATGGCCGCGGGCGCGCAAAGAGCGGAAATCGTGAAAAATTTATACCAGTCGCGCACGGTCGGCGCTTTGCGTCTTTGGGGAAGGATTTTATTGAATTTGAAAACCGATGATTCGCAAAAAATCGCCTGGGCGGCTGTTTCAGCCGATGATTTCGCGGAAACCAACGCCCTGCCGCAAGATTTGTTCGGCGTGATAGACGAACTGATAATCAGCATTCCCACCATTGAACTGACCGCCCTGTTTTACGAAAAAAACAACGAACGTTTTTGCTTGTTAAAATCAGAAAAGGACTTAAACCTACGCTCTCATTTCGCGCCATACGCGCCGTCCGGCAACGCCAATTTGATCAAGTTTGTTTTGCCCGTTGAACCGAACGCGATTTTAGAAAAATTAAAACAGTTGATATAACTAAGTGACAGGTTGTAACTTATTGGCTTTTTAGCAATTAACTGCTTCGCCAAAATTGGCTAGTAAACTACATCCTAAGAAGCTAAAAAGTTGCCCTTCGGAGAACTTGTCTAAAAAAATCCCGCGTCCAAATGTGGAGCGGGAATTGATAATTGAGATGGTTACAAAACTATTTCGTTGCGAAATTTTGGATTTTTCCGGCGAGACGAGGAAAACCAGCGAAAGGACTTGAAGCGTAATAGAATTACGGTGAAAGTCATTTCGCGCCAGTTTGACGAAGTCGCAGCCGAAAAATTAAAATTGTAGCAGAAGGAGTTTTGGAACCATCTCATTATCTTCTGGTCACGCGCCTAACTTCCTCGAAGGTTGTCTGGCCGCGCAGCATTTTTTCCAGCGCTGAATCGCGCAAAGTGCGCATGCCGAGACGCACCGCCTCTTTTTGAGTTCCGCGGCTGAATATCCCTGAAGAATACATTGCTCGATCTCATCGCCAATCGGCAATAATTCGTAGACCCCTATTCGCCCTTTATAACCGCCAGCGCATTGCCGGCAGCCAATACCGTGATAAACCACTGCCTCTTTCGCTCTGTCTTCAGGCAAACCCAACTCCATTAGAGCTTCAGTCGGCACTTCCTGAACCACGCTGCAATTGGTACAAACCTTGCGCACCAATCTTTGCGCCGCCACCAAGATGACCGAAGAGGTGACGAGATACGGCTCCATGCCGAGCTGGGTCAACCGCGAGATCGTTGCCGCCGCGTCGTTGGTGTGCAACGTGGAAAGCACCAAGTGGCCGGTCAACGCGGCTTTAACCGCCATTTCCGCTGTTTCAAAATCGCGGATTTCTCCAACCATCATGATGTCAGGGTCCTGGCGCAGGAAAGAGCGCAAAACCGCAGCGAAATTAAGTCCAATCGCTTCATTGACATGCACTTGGTTCACGCCTTCCATAACAATTTCAACCGGATCCTCGGCGGTCATGATTTTCTTGTCATTGGTGTTGAGAGCGGCCAACGCGCTGTAAAGCGTCGTCGTTTTGCCAGAGCCAGTCGGTCCGGTAAGAAGAATCATGCCCCAAGGAGCGAAGACTGCTTCTTGAAAAATCTTTTGCTGTCCTTCATCAAAGCCAAGTTTCGTCATATCCAACTGCAAAGCGGTTTGTTCCAAAATCCGCAAAACAATGTTTTCGCCGTTGACGCAAGGCAGGACAGAAACCCGGAAATCAACTTTACGCTTGTTTCCCAGCTCAAGCTGAATCCGGCCATCCTGCGGTAAACGTTTTTCGTCAATTTTCATTTCCGCCATAATCTTAATTCTGGAAACGATCGGGTCTTTGAATTTATACGGCGGTCTAACAATCACTTGCAACACGCCGTCAAGCCGATAGCGAACGCGGAAGACCTCTTCAAACGCTTCGATGTGTATGTCAGAAGCGCCGCGTCTAATCGCGTCAACCAAAATCGCGCCCACTAAACGAATGATGTCTGGCTGGGCCGCTTGTTTTTCCATTGCGCCGACATCTATCTTTTGTCCTTCTTGTTCCTGCAGTATTTTCACTTCTTCTTCAGACAACACAGCCGCCAGTTCGGTGACCGTGTCCTCCTTGTAAAATCGGCCGATAACGCCGTTGATGTCGTCTTCCGGAGAAAGCACTGGTTAAATTTCAAAACCAATCGTGAATTTTATGTCGTCCATGGCATTCTTAATTTGCTCTGGGTCGCAAAACGCCATCGTGATTTTTCTGGCGCCGAAATCAACGCTAACCGGAATCATTTTGTGCTTAATGATTAATTCCCGCGTGATTAATTGCCGAACATTATCTGAAATTTCCAGATCAGCCACGCTGACGGCCGGGAATCCGTATGTCTGCGCGAGGTATTCCACCAAAGCGCTTTGATTAAGCGCGCCTGTTTGCGTCAGCGCCGCGCCTAAACTGGTCCCTTTTTCGGCCATAAACGCTTGCGCGCGCCGCCATGCCTCCGGCGATACTGCTTGCTCTCTTAGAATAAGTTCTCCCAATGCCTTCTGTCCGCGCGCCGCGCCAGTTTTCTTCTCATCCGCCATCGCTAATTACCTCCTTTTCCAATTATCAAGGAACCGACTCTATTCTCTCTATTGTCTTATGTCTTACAAAAATAAAAACCCGCTGTCAAGTATTTTTTGGTTAAAAAAATATTAGTCTCAAGCACTAATATGAGCTGTAACTAAAAATTTTTTCCTTAATAATTTTCTATCAGTTTATTTATAACCATCCATCCATGTGTGCAACGCGTATTAATTCCGCAATATTCCGTTTTCTCAAAGCATCTTCTAATGCCGGATACATGCCGCCTGAATAGCCATCGCTTTCCAATAAAGATAAAACAGCATTCTCGAAAGATGTTTTGCCTTCTCTTGACGTTTCTTCTGCACGCTTAAGTAAACCTTCCATAGCTTTTTCGTGCATTGATTTTTCTGCCCCATTTTGTCGCAGAGAAGCAGCACCTTCATTTTTTTCTAACATAATATTTTATTAATTATAATTTGAGAGTGTAGAAAAATGAATGATTTTTTCGTTCTTTTCATTACTTTTCCTCTGTCGCCAGTGTTGAGGAGATGATATAATTGAAGGAGAAAATCCTTTATTCATAACATCTTTTCACCACTATGTTTCAGTCAAA
>JACRNX010000058.1 GCA_016214755.1 Candidatus Falkowiibacteriota bacterium | reverse complement strand
GGCGGAGGCATCAATCTCTGGACTACAAAACGCCGGCGCAAATATATTTTCAGAAATAATTCATTGACATATTTAATTCTTAAAAAATTAACCCACCAAATACAAGGCAATTAGCTGTCTTGACAAAGGGGTACACTTAAGTCTTCGGACTTATGGTTTGTCCATCGGCAGTTCCCATAGGGGTTATAATTAAATTCAAAATTCAAATAAACAGAATTTAGAATCTATAAAATAGAATCTAGAATATGGAAATTGAAATGCAGGTAATCCCTTCTAACAAACTTCTACTTTCTATTTTCTACTTTCTTTTTTCTTTTTACGAATTACTAAACTTCATCTCGAATAAAACTCAATAATCTGCTTCAAATCAAATGCCGTCGGACTTTTTTCCAAATCAGGCGAATCCACCACTGTGATTTCAAGCGCCGCTGGATCAAAAACCAGCCAATCAGACAATTCTTTTCCTTTCATTTTTTCCGCCAGCCCCTGAAACGCGGTTTTCTTTAAACTACTCGGCGCGATGGAAATTTTTTCTTTCACTTTAACTTGATAAGAAGGAATATCCACTTTTTTACCGTTAATTAAAAAATGCCCATGCAACACAAACTGCCTCGCTAAACCGCGGCTGAGGAACATGCCCGCGCGAAAAACGACATTATCTAGCCGACGTTCTAAAAGTTGAAAAAGAAATTTACCAGTATCACCTCTCTTTTTTATCGCCATGTCAAAGTATTTTTTGAACTGTCTTTCCAAAATCAGATAGGTCCGTTTGGCTTTTTGCTTTTCCCGCAACTGCGTGCCATAACCCGTCAAGCGGCCCCCACGTCCAAGTTTGGGCCCATGCACGCCCGGAACATAATTTCTTTTTATCAGCGCGCACTTTGAACCCAAACAGCGCTCTCCTTTTAAGAATAGCTTCACGCCTTCTCGGCGGCACTGCTTGCATTTTGGGTCAAGATTTCTCGCCATAGTTTTTATACTCTCCGCGCTTTCCTTCGTTTGCATCCATTGTGCGGAATTGGAGTTATGTCTTTAATCGCCAACACGTTTAATCCGCTGGCGTTCAGCGCTCGAACCGCCGCTTCCCTGCCCATGCCCACGCCAGTCACGAACACATTGACGTCTTTTAAACCATACGCTCGCGATTTTTCCACCGCGTCCTTGGTAATCATCGTGGCTGCGTATGGCGTGGCTTTTTTCGGGCCCTTGAAACCATTTAAACCAGCGCTCGAAAAAGCGATCACATTGCCCGCCTGGTCGGTTAAAGTAACAATCGTATTGTTGTACGTCGCCTGAACATAAGCGCGGCCAATGGGCACCGGCCGGATTGTTTTTTTCTTTTTTCTCGGTTTGCCCGCCTTTTCCTCGTCTTTCTTCTTTTTGTCGCCTTTTTCTCCTGTCTCCGCCAAAACAAAATCCGACGGATTTTCTTCCGCTTTTCCCGCTTTTTCCTCTTTAACTTGAATACTATTGTCTTCCGTCATAAAGTTCCCTGTTTCTTTAAAATTCTATTTTCTAGATTCTACTTTCTAAATTCTTACGTTTTCTGCGCCGCCGGTTTTCGTCCGCTACCCATGGTTTTGCGTACATTGCCGCGCACAGTGCGGTTATTCGTTTTCGTTCGTTGGCCGCGGCAAGGCAAACCCTTGGCGTGCCGCGTTCCGCGGTAGCATCTGATTTCTTTCATCCTTTTTATATTGCCAAAAACATCCCGGCGCAAAGCGCCTTCGACTTTGTAATCCTTTTCTATGATTGCCCGCAATCTATTCACCTGTTCTTCAGTTAAGTCCTTTGTTCTGATATTTCCATCAATATTGAGCTGTTTCAAAATTTTTTCCGCCAACGACAAACCAATGCCGTAAAGATAACTAAGGCTAATGGCGATCTTTTTTTTGTCCGGCAACGTTACCCCGGAGATGCGAATCATATAAGTTAAAAGTAGGGTTTAGGGTTTAGGGTTTAGAATTTAGAAATTTCACCCTATCCCTGCCTCTGTTTGTGTTTCGGCGTTTTGCAGATAACCCAAACGCGCCGCTTTCGGCGGATGACCTTACAATCTTTGCAGATTTTTTTTACCGAAGCCCTTACTTTCATAAAGTTCAAAATTAAAAAACCAAAATCCAAATTAAATCCAAAGTTCAAAGTCAAAATAAAAAATAAAAAATATCTTCAATACCGATAGACGACCCGGCCGCGCGCTAAATCATACGGCGTCAATTCCACTTTCACTTGGTCGCCGACCAATAACCGAATTTTATTCATTCTCATCTTTCCCGACAAATGCGCTAAAATCAAATGGCCGTTTTCCAATTTAACCCTAAATGAGCCGGCCGGCAAAAGCTCTTCCACCACTCCTTTTATTTCAACTACATCTTGCTTCCCCATGGAAAAATAAATTAATTATGCTAAATATTAGCTTACTGGTTGCAATCATATCAAGCTATTTCCACCATGTCAAGCGGAAATAACTACAACCTACCACCTACAACCTATCCCCTATTTTCTCCTAAACATCTTTTTTATGTCATCAAAACTGAATTCAACCGCGCATGGCCGTCCGTGGACGCAAGTGTATTCATTGCCGGACTTTTCCAAATCGCGAATCAGCGCCTCCATGCCTTCGAGCGACAGCGCGTCGTTGAATTTAATCGCGCTTTTGCAGGCCATCATCCGAAAAATCGCCTCCGCCGGCTCGGAAACAAAATCATCAATCAGCAATGTTTCGGTCAATTCCGAAAGCATTAACAAAATTATTTCTTTGGTATCCGCTTCCGTCAAAATCCGCGGCACGGCCGAAACAGCGAAAGTGTTTGAACCAAAATCAGCGATTTCAAATCCCATTTTTTCAAAAAGAAAAATATTGTCGTTGACCAGCCGCGCCTCGGTCGGCGTTAATTCAATATTTTGCGGAACCAGCATTTTTTGACTCGCCATTTTGCCGATTTGCCACTCGCGCTTGATTTTTTCATATTGGACACGCTCGGAAACGGCGTGCTGGTCAAAAATTTTTATCCCCTCGTTAGTTTCAACCACGATATACGAATTTTGCACCTGGCCTAAAACTCGAAACTCGGCGACGTTTGCTGTTCGGGGGACAATTGATGACGTGTCGGCTGTTTTAGGCACGGAACGCATATAGGCGTTCCCTACATCTTCAATTGACGACGCGCTGTCTGCTTTTCGCGCTGAACTGAACGTGGATGGCGGAACAGCCGGCAATATCTTGGTCTGCTTGATTGACACAGGCACATCGGACTCCAGCGGACTAATCAATTCATTTATTGGAACAAACTGGCGCGCTTCAGCCGGCAATACTTTTTTAGTTAAATTATTTTCGTCAAGCGCGTTCGCCACTATTTGATAGACCGCGCGATACACTAAAGACGGCTCGGAGAAACGCACTTCCAGTTTCCGCGGATGGACATTAACGTCAACCTCCTCGTTCAGGATAGTTAAATTTAAAATATAGACAGGATACATCTCTTTCGGTAAAAGCTGCGCGAACGCGTCTTTTATCTGTTTAGCGACGATGAATTCAGAGACGGGCCGGCGATTGACTGACAAAAACTGCAATTTCCTGTTGTTGCGGCCGATTTGCGGCTTGCCGATAAAGCCCTGAACACAAATATTGTTCAATCTCGCATCAACGCTAATTAAATTATTCACTACTTCATCGCCGAGGACGTCGCCAACGCGTTCCTTTAATTCAGACGCCGGAAACTGATAAATCAACTTGCGGTTGTGGCTAAGCTTCCACGAAATCTCTGGATAAGCCAAACAATAATTCAAAAAAAGGTCAACCACGTGGTTGAATTCTGTGACCGCGGTTTTCAGATATTTCAGACGCGCCGGCACGTTGTAAAACAAATCTTTGACGATAACTGACGTGCCGACCGGAGCGCCGATGTCCGCGAATTCAATCCGACCGGTTTCAACTGTCACCGACGTTCCGGCTAATGATTCCTTGTCGCGCGTGATTAAGTTAAAACAGCTGACCGCGGCGATGGAAGAAAGCGCTTCGCCGCGGAAGCCCAAGGTGCTGATATTAAACAAATCATCTTCAGAGCTGATTTTGCTTGTCGCGTGCTCCAATGTCGCCAGTTTAGCGTCCTCGCGGCTCATGCCAAGTCCGTCATCAGTTACTTTAACTAAATTCATGCCGCCGTTTTCAATTTCAACGCTGATATTTTTCGCTTGCCCGTCAATGGCGTTTTCAATCAATTCTTTAACAACCGAAGACGGCCGCTCCACCACTTCGCCGGCCGCGATTTTGTTAATTAATTCTTGCGGTAAAATTTTTATTTGCATAATGTTACAAATTACCCTTCGACTCGTCCCGCCAATGGCGGGACAAGCTCAGGGCAAGCTCATCGCTACAAATGTTACGAATAATTTAAAATGCCTTACGTCCTTCGTCGCGCGTTGCGCGTCCTTCGTTACGCGTTACGCGTGGCACGTCACTTTACTTTATCACTCTTTTTCTTTTTTTGCAAAAACAAAAAAGCGCTCCCAACGTTGGGGAAACGCTTCTTTAAATAATGTCGGACAAACTAATTCAAACTGGGGTCAAAGTTAGGGGCACTCGGCATTTCTCGGATTTTCGCGATAATATCCGTTAATTCCTCTGCAATGCTTCCCAACTGCTCGCGGCGTTGTTGATTTACTTCCGCTGTTTCCGCGACCGCCTTGTATCGCTCATCGGTTCTTCCTTTTTCTTTAAGATACGCCATTACAACTTGGAAAAGCTCATTGCGCTGATTGCAGAAGGCGAACTTTGCCACTGATTCAGCCACTTCCGCTGACTCATCCATCAGAGCAAGGGTTTGCGGCAAGGTTGCGCCGTCTGAGCGGAAAAACTCGGTTACCCGCGCTTCTGCTCTTGTTCGCTTTTCCGCTGTTTCCTTTTTTCCCTTCAAATGACTATACAGCGTAAAATAATACGCCAGTTTGTTTTCTTCATCGCTAAATTTCTTCAACAAGTGAATAAATTCCAACATGACATCCGGCAATAATTGATTGGCATGAACAAAGAGCCAGTCGACAACACCTTTCGACGTCGCCAGTTGCTCGTCTTCACGGCCGCCTGTTTTCCATGATTCAGGCATGATCTCATCTAAACAGGCGAAAAAGCCGCTGATGATGGTTTCATCACGCGCCACCGCGGCAGACAAATCCTTAGCTGGATTCGCGTTTACCTCATTAAAAAGTCGTTGAAATTCAGCGAGTGCCATGCGGTCCCTAACAAATTCCGCGAGTTCAGCGAAGAACGCGCTGTCTTTGTTTTCTTGCTTGCTCATGGCGACGAATTGCGCGTGCACTGACTGAATCAAACCGTTGTGTTCATCGTGAATCATCTGCATCAATCCAATTGCGACAATTCTTTTATCGGTTAAAGTCCGCAAATAAGAAACAATTAAATCAACTGCCTGCAATTTCACTGCTTCGTCGCTGTTCGAAAAATCAGCTTCGCGTTCTGCTAACGCACCAAACTCGATTTTAAAATCGCGCGTTAACATAAACTGATTGAAAAACGCGGACTGTTCTTGATAGATTTTTCTCTTGTCGCCGCTGGAAGACAGCTGCTCGAATTTTTGCCTTATGGCCGGCGCGAGCGCGCTGGCAAAGTGCGGAGCGTCGAAAAAAGTCGCCATAACAGATGCTCCCGCGCGCTCGTTCCCCATCGCCTCAATCAACACTTGAACCGCTCTATCTTGAACTGCCGGAATGCTGGAACTGAAGTCTTTTTCTTTTTCGGAAAGACGCGAGTATTCATCGCATGCTCTGCTGAAGGCGGCGATTTCCTTGAGCCGGCCGGCATTGGGATTATCAGCTCGAGCGCGTTTTTCCAGCTCTTCGTAAACACAGTCCGCGATATTCGCGAAATGAACATCAAGCGCCAATTTAGTAACGACTAATTCACCTCGGTCTAGCCTCTCAATTATCGTTTTTGCGATTAAATCAACGCAATCCCCCAGTTTCGCGCACTGCCTGCACTGCTTGCATTCCGACTCTTTTTTCGTTCCCATTTTGCCTCCTTTCATGGCAATTTACGGATTACAGATTTGTACGGATGTACGGATTTTGAAGACAAAACGATTGAATGTAAAGAACAGTTGATTATTGTATTCTACTTTAAAAATTAAATTCCGTCAAGGTCAGCAACAAAGCAAATCTTTCCCCTGCCGTTCGCAAACTCTTCTCCCCTTTTCGTAAACTCTTCTCCCCTTAGAATAAGGGGAGATTAAGAGGGGTTACGTTATGAGTCATCTCACATAACCCCCTTTATCCCCCTTATCTTAAGGGGGAAGTAAACAGCATTCACATTTTAAAGAGAGAGTAAACAGTATCCGCTTATCGTCAGGGGAAAAATAATCCTTATTCATTTTGCCGCTTGGAATATTTCTTCCATTCAGCGATTTTTTGCAAGGCCTGCAAAGGAGTTATTTCGTCAACATTCAATTCCCGCAACGCTTGTTCCAATTTATTAATTTTTTGATTATCTAACTGTAATATAGTTTGCTCAATTTTCTGAACAACATTAGTACTCTGTTTATTTTCAAAATTGACTAACAATGTCCGAGCGCGAGCAATTATTTCATCAGGCAGACCGGCCAAGCGCGCCACCTCAATGCCGTAACTCTTGGAAGTCGCACCTTTGATTATTTGATGCAAAAAGACGACGCGGCCGTTTGCCTCGGTTACAGCCACGCAATAATTTTCCGCCCGCGCTAATTTTTTAATAAACTCGGTCAATTCGTGATAATGGGTGGCGAATAAGGTCTTGGCGCCAAGATGATTTTGAATAAATTCAATAACCGCCGAAGCAATGCTGACGCCGTCGTACGTGGAAGTGCCTCGTCCGAGTTCATCAAGTATAATCAATGAATCCCGCGTCGCGTTATTTAAAATGTTCGCTGCTTCCTGCATTTCCGCCATGAACGTGGAAACGCCCTGCGTCAGATTGTCCGACGCGCCGACCCGGGTAAAAATCCGGTCAACCACGCCAAGTTCAGCTGACTCGGCCGGCGTGAACGAACCGATTTGCGCAAGCAAACTAATCAAGGCGATTTGACGCAAAAAACTGGACTTGCCGCTCATATTCGGACCAGTAAGTAAAATCAATTCGCTGGCAACATGATTCATGATTAAATCATTCGGCACGTAGCGTTCGACAAATTTTTCAATTACCGGATGCCGTCCAGCGATGATTTTTATTTCACCGCCAGCATTGATGACCGGTTGGCAGTAGTTATTTTCACTGGCTAAAATCGCCAAAGAACATAAAGCGTCCAATTCAGCGATTGCCCTTGCCTGCGCGCCGAGTTGAATAAAATAACGCGAGACGCTAGCGACGATTTCCCAAAAAATCCGCTGTTCAATGCCAATGATTTTCTCTTCCGCGCTCAAAATTTTTTCCTCATACTCGCGCAATTCAGGCGTGATGAATCGTTCGGCGTTAACCAATGTTTGTTTGCGGATATAATCCAACGGCACTTGGCTTAAATTCGTTTTGCTGATTTCAATATAATAACCGAAAACCTGATTGAATCTGACTTTCAGCGAACCAATGCCCGTCCGCTCAACCTCTTTCGCTTGAAACTGCGACATCCATTCTTTTCCGCCGCGCGAAATTTTTCGCCATTCATCCAATTCTTCATTATAACCATCGCGAATCATTCCACCTTCAATAATCACGGCCGGCGGTTCGTCAACAATCGCCTTCTGAAGCAAACTTAATAATTCCTCTTGCCCGGTTAGTTCGTCAAAAATCTTTTTTAACAGCGCCGCGGTTTTATTTATCAATAGATTTTTTATTTCTGGGATTATTTCTAAACCTCTTTTTAATGAAACTAAATCGCGCGCCGTGGCCCGGCGGCAACCCAGCCGGCCGATCACCCGTTCAAGGTCAGGCATTTCCCTTAACTTTTCCGCTAGACCGCGCCTTAACGTTAAATCAGTTTTTAATTCAGCCACAGATGACAATCTATCTTTGATTTTTTCGACATTGATGAGCGGCAAGACAATCCATTGCTTTAATAAACGGCCGCCCATGCTCGTTTGGGTTCTATCAATCACTGAGAGCAAACTGCCGTCGAAACTAGCCGCAGACGCAACCTGAAACAACTCCAAATTCCGAATAGTCGCTTCGTCTAAAACCATGTAATCGGAAAAATTATGCTGTTTGACCGCACTGATGTGGTCCAGTTCTGTTTTCTGCGTTTCTTTGAGATAACAAAACAAAAGTCCGGCCGCTTCAATGCCGACTCTCAGATTTTCAACGCCAAAACTGCGCAGATTGGGCGCGCGGAAATGTTTGGTCAAAACAGCGTACGCTGTTTCAAACGCGCTCGGACTGAAAGAGTTCACGTTGCGGAGGCCGGCGATAAATTCGCGATAACGGGTATCATTCAATAATTCAGGCGGACAGACTACTTCTGAAACAGAAAAACGAAACAGTTCGCTTTTTAAGAGGTCAAGTTCGGCGATTTCCGCTACGCGGAAATCGCCGGTGGTCAAATCCGCCAGCGCCAGCCCCCAGATATTTTTTTCCAAGACCAGACCGGCAATAAAATTATTGCTTTTATTTTTTAACGTCGCGTCAACCAACGTTGTGCCGGGCGTTATCACTTGCACCACGTCGCGCTTAACTAACCCTAACAAATTAGGGTCGCTTAACTGTTCGCAGATAGCCACTCTTTTGCCGGCTTTCAAAAGTTTCACTAGATAACTCTCTATGGCGTGATACGGAATGCCGCACATCGGCGTCTCGTGCGGCCCGCCCCGATGCCGCGCGGTCAGGACAATATGTAAACTTCCACGGGCTTACGCCCGTGGCATTAACCTATTTCAAGCTGCGCTTGCCCGCTATCCTCTCGTCCTTGATTTTCAATGTATTTTCTTACTGCTGCTTCATTCACTCCCACCGTTGATACAAAATATCC
>JACRNX010000056.1 GCA_016214755.1 Candidatus Falkowiibacteriota bacterium | reverse complement strand
TTTGACTGAAACATAGTGGTGAAAAGATGTTATGAATAAAGGATTTTCTCCTTCAATTATATCATCTCCTCAACACTGGCGACAGAGGAAAAGTAATGAAAAGAACGAAAAAATCATTCATTTTTCTACACTCTCATTTTATTTTTTAATTTCTTGATTTCTTGATTTATTACCTGTCTATGAAAAAGAAAATCATTCTCGGCATTGACCCTGGTTATGGTCGGACGGGTTATGGCGTGATTGACGCGCAAGGACAAAAATTGACTTGCCTTGATTACGGCGTGATTGAAACCAGCGCCCGGGAAAAATTTAAGGATAGATTGAATCATCTGCATCAGGATTTGAAAAAAATAATTAAAAAATACAATCCTGAAATTGTCGCCATTGAGGACTTGTTCTTTTTCAAGAATGCCAAAACCGCGATGAAGGTCGGCCAGGCGCGCGGGGTGATAATTTTAACCGCGGTTCAAGCGAAAAAAGAAGTAGTGGAATTTACTCCTTTGCAGGTTAAGCAGGCAATCGCCGGTTACGGCCGGGCGGAAAAAGCGCAAATGCAAAAAATGGTCAAAGTCCTGCTTGGTTTAAAAGAATTGCCAAAGCCGGACGACGCGGCAGACGCCTTGGCCATCGCCATTTGCGCCGCCAGCACGTTAAGACTAAGAGAATTTGTGTAAAAAATAATTCGCGATTTTTCAAATTTATGACAACGGACGAGGAAGAATAACAATACAAACATGATTATCCATATTTTAATTTTTTCTCATCCGCAGAAAATCGGCGAAGATACGCGGGCGAGTTTGACATTGTTGCAGGACTCGGCGGCGCGGCTGGGGCATGAAGTTCAGTTTATTTATGACCGCGATTGCCAGATTAAATTTGGCAAGAGGCCGCGCATTTTAATAAAAAATTGCAAACCGGAAAATATCAATGTTCTTATCGTGCGAGCGAATATAACGGGCAAAAATTTGGAATTTCGCAGTTTGATTATTAAGCAATTTGAAATGACTGGCGTACCGGTGGTCAATAACGCGCTGGCCGTGATGTACGCAAAAAATAAACTGAAAACATTGCAGCTTTTGACGAAAAAAAAGGTGCCGGTGCCGAAAACCTATATTGTTTTCCATTCGCAATATATTGACGAGGTGATTCAAGGAATCGGCAAGTTTCCGTTGATTATCAAATCAGTCAGCGGCGCTCAAGGCCGCGGGGTGTGCATTGTCGAAAGCAAGCGCAGTCTTTCTTCGGTCATTGATTTAATTTCAAAAGAAGACGCTTCCGAGCCGATAATTATTCAGGAATACGTCAAGGAGGCGAAGGGCAAAGACATCCGCGTGTTTATCGTTGGCAAAAAAATTGTCGGCGTGATGGAGCGAATCGCCAGCCGGCGCGGCGAGTTCCGTTCCAATTTTCATTTGGGCGGCCGCGTGCGGATCGCGACGTTAACAACCAAGGAAAAGGCGATCGCTTTCGCGGCGGCAAATGTTTGCGGGCTCGAAGTGGCGGGCGTGGATATTATTCGCACTAAACATGGTCCGAAAGTTCTGGAAGTAAATGCCAATCCCGGACTAGAAGGTATTACTCAAGCGACCGGCAAGGATATCGCGGGTGAAATCATCAAGTACGCGGTCAAAAAAGCGAAGAAAGAATAGTAAAAAAGGAAAAATGTAAAACCACATTTAAAATTGAAAATTGCAATTTTACTTTTTCCTTTTTAATTGTAATTTTTCATTTTGCATTTTTAATTTTTAATTTATTTCACCGTGCCCATCCCTCAACTGCGCGTCGTGCGCCACGGGCCTAACTTTCCTCAACGGCATTCGCCGGGCAATCGCTGGCGCAGAAAATTTAGAAAATTTATTCGACGAATATTCGTTTATGGAATATACGCGTTTTTGATTTTAATTGTTTATTTAATCGGCGCGGTCGCCTGGTATTCGCGGTCACTGCCTGATCCGAATAAAATCATCGAAAGGAACTTGGAGCAGAGCACTAAAATCTACGACCGCGAGGGCAAGGTTGTGCTCTACGACGTACATGGCGAGAAACAGCGGACACTGGTTAAACTTGAAGATATTCCTGATTTCGTGAAGTGGGCGACATTATCAGCCGAAGACAAAAATTTTTACAAGCATAAGGGTTTTAATTTGCTTTCAATGTTTAAAGGCGTAATCATTGACCCTTTGCTCGGACGTCGGATCCGCGGCGGCTCCACCCTGACCCAGCAATTCGTTAAAAACGCGATTTTAACCGGCGAGCGCCGAATTTCTAGAAAAATAAAAGAATTCATTTTATCGTACAAAATAGAAAGAATTTTTTCCAAAGACGAAATTTTGCAGATGTATTTAAATGAAATTCCGTACGGCTCGGTCTCTTACGGCATCCAATCGGCTAGCCAAACGTATTTCAATAAAGATGTTAAGGATTTGACGCTAGCTGAAGCGGCGATTCTGGCCGCCCTGCCGAAAGCGCCAACCTATTATTCGCCTTTTGGCAGTCATAAAGACGAACTTTTAGGCCGTCAGCAATATGTTTTGAATCAAATGGTCGAAAACAACTACATAACCAAAGAACAGGCGGAAAAAGCTGAGAAGGAAAAGATCGAGTTCGCCATGAAAAAACAATCAATTATTGCCCCGCATTTTGTGATGTACGTGAAGGAAATTTTAGGCGCCAAGTTTGGCGAGGAATTGGTTGAAACCGGCGGGCTCAAAGTAATTACCACCATTGATTTGGCGAAACAGAAAATCGCCGAAGAAGCGGTGAGCGCCGGCGTGGAAAAGCGCGGCCAGCAATACAATTTCTATAACGCGGCGCTGGCTTCGATTGACCCGAAGACCGGCCAAATTTTGGCCATGGTCGGTTCAAAGGATTATTTCGACGTAGAGCATGACGGCAACGTGAACGTGTGCCTAAGTTTGAGACAGCCCGGCTCATCCATCAAGCCTTTTGTCTATTTGGCCGCTTTCCAAAAAGGATACACGCCGAATACGGTTTTATACGACACGGAAACAATATTTAAAACCGAAACAAAAGATTACCACCCGCTTAATTATGATTTGAAAGAGCATGGGCCGGTAACCATGCGCCAGGCGCTCGCTGGTTCATTGAATATTCCGGCGGTCAAGACAATTTATTTAGTTGGCGTGCAAAAAGTTATTGATCTTTTGGAATTGTTCGGCTACACGTCGTTTTCTGACCGCAGCCGGTTTGGATTGTCTTTGGTGCTGGGCGGCGGCGAAGTGAAATTGCTCGAGCACACGGCCGCCTACTCCGCCTTGTCGCAGGAAGGAATTTACCGCGAGCCGGCGGCGATTCTCAAAGTCGAGGACGCTAAAGGAAACACGCTTTTCGAGTTCAATGCGAACGAGCGAAAAGCGGGCGAAAAAGAATATGTGAATTGGGTGACGAATATTTTAAGCGATAATAGCGCGCGGGCGTATATTTTTGGAGCAGTAAATTATTTAACCTTGCCGGATCGGCCGATAGCGGCTAAAACCGGCACGACTAATGATAATCACGACGCCTGGGCGCTTGGGTACACGCCGTCTTTGACTGCCGGCGTTTGGGTTGTCAATAATGATAATTCAGAAATGAAAAAAGGCGCGGACGGTTCAATCGTGGCCGCGCCGATTTGGCAGGAGTATATGCAGAAGGCATTAAAAGGAACGCCGGTCGAGGTGTTTCCGTCGGTTGATATCAAACCAGTCGGCAAGCCGGCGCTGGATGGCGATGTTTCCGCGAAACAAGTGGTGAAAATTGACAAATACAGCAATAAACTGGCGACTGATTTAACGCCTGTTTCGGCGATTATCGAAAAGGTCTTCACCGGCGGCCATACTATTTTGCATTATGTTTATAAAGATATTCCGCAAGGGCCGGCGCCGGCCGACCCGGCCAGCGCTGATCCAGCGTATCAGAATTGGGAAGATGGCGTGCAAAAATGGATTAAAAAAACATACGGGACAAGCGGTCTAGCTGTCGCTGACAGCCAGCCGCCGGTTGAATATGATGATGTTCATATCGAAGCGAATAAGCCGACGATTTTTATTTCCGCGCCGTCTGAAAACGCGGTCATTAGTTCAACGAATTTATCAATAACAGTCAACGCTTCTGCCAGCCGCGGCATTGCCAAAGTCGAATATTATTTTGATAATGTTTTATTGGCGATTGTTTCCGCGCCGCCGTTTGATTTGAATTACAACTTAAACACTTATTTTGTCCGCGGTTATCATAAGTTGAAAGTAAAAGCTTATGATGACGTGGAAAATTCCAACGAATCAGCGATTGACGTGAATTTGGCGGTTGACTTGCCGAAACCGAGTGTGTTTTGGATTTCGCCGCTAGACGGCGCGTCTTTTTCCGCCAGTAGTTTCCCAGTCAAACTGCAAATTCAGCTATCGGATTTATTATCAACCAAGAAAGCTAATTTTTATCAAAGGAAAAAAGAGAGCGGCCAGATCAATTTGATCGGCACGGTGCTCGGTCCAGAGTCCGAGAATCTAACCATGGACTGGGCGGGTGTTTTTGAAAAAGGCGAGTATGAGTTGTTCGCGGAAATCGTGTCTGTCTCGGGCGAGCATTTTCAGTCAGCGATAGTCAAGGTGGAGGTTCAATGAGAAAGAAAATAGAATCTAGAAAATAGAATCTAGAATATGGAAATTACAATGTTGACAATTTTTCTCTAACAAACTTCTATTTTCTATTTTCTACTTTCTAGATTCTTCAATTACGGATTACGATTATGCATTTACAGCGTTTAGAAGTCCAGGGATTCAAGTCCTTCGCCAGGAAGACGATTTTTGAGTTTGCTCCGAATTCAATCCACGATAAAAACGCGAAAAGCATTACGGCCGTGGTCGGGCCGAACGGGTCGGGCAAGTCGAACGTCGCTGACGCCATTCGCTGGGTTTTGGGCGAGCAGAGTTTGAAATTGATTCGCTGTAAAAAGGCGGATGACGTTATTTTCAGCGGTTCGGAAAAAAAAGCGCGCCAGGGTTTCGCCGAGGTGTCGCTTTTCATGAATAATGAAGACCACGAATTGCCGATCGAATACAGCGAGGTGGCGTTGACGCGCCGCGTTTTTCGCGACGGCGAAGCGGAATATTTTTTAAATAAAAGCCGCGTCCGGTTATTTGATATTTTATTATTGCTGGCGAAAGCGAATTTCGGCCAAAAAAGTTATAGCATCATCGGGCAAGGCATGGTGGATCACATCATTAATATTTCGCCGTTCGAGCGCAAGGAATTTTTCGACGAAGCGACCGGCGTGAAGCAATATCAAATCAAGCGCGACCAGTCGGTCAGCCGTTTGCGCCGTTCGTCGGAAAATCTCGAGCAAACGAATCAAATATTGGCGGAATTAGAGCCGCGGCTGCGGCTGTTGACGCGTCAAATTAAAAAATTAGAAAAAAGGAAAGAAGTTGAAACAGCTTTGCGCGCCTTGCAGAACAGATATTATGGTTGCCTTTGGCATGATTCGCAGAAAGAAAAAAAACAAGTGCGAGAACGTTTTGACGTCAAGGACGCGTTGAAGCAGGATTTAGAAGCGCGCGTCGCTAATTGGCAGTCAGAATTGGCGAAAGTCGCCGGCGAGGAGTCGCGCCGAGATATTTTTAATAATTTGCAAAAAGGATTCAGTAAGTTAATTGCCGAGAAAAACGAACTGCTGAAAGAATTGGCGATCGTCAAGGGCAAAATGAATCTGGAATACGTGAAAACCGGCAAGCAAAATTTGGCTTGGCTTGAAGACAAAAAAGAGGAAATTGAAAATCGGATCGCGGAGACGAAAGAGAGTTTTAACAACGCGCGAGTCAAATTGTCGCAAAAGCAGAAAATTTTGGAAGAAGCAGAGCGAAAAAACGATGAAACAGAAAGCCAGTTCATGGTTTTACAGAATAATCTTAAGGCGGCCGAAGAGGAGCTGGCGAACATAAAAAACGGGACCAAACTCGAGGCCGGGGCCAGCGCGGTAAAAGCGATTCTGCGGCAAAAAGATTTTATCAGCGGGATTTTCGGCACGATTAGCGATCTGGGCGAGGTTGACGCGCGGTACGAGACGGCGCTTAGCGCCGCCGGCCGCGCGCGATTGTCGGCCGTGGTGGTGCGGGACGTTCAAACAGCGATAAAGGGCGTTAATTATTTGAAGGAAAATAAATTAGCGCCAGTTACTTTTTTGCCGCTTAACAAAATCTACGCGCCGGCGATGAAAGCAGAAGCGAAAAAGATTCTTTTAGCTAATGGCGCGCTCGGATTGGCGGTGGACTTGCTGCGCTTTGACCTGAAATTTAAAAAAGCGTTCCAATTTGTTTTTGGCGATACTGTCGTCGTTGACACGTTTGAAAACGCGCGGCTGGTTGGCCTTGGCCAGGCGAGAATCGTGACTTTGGACGGCGATATTTTGGAAAAATCAGGCGCGATCAGAGCTGGATTTCAAGGTCAAGAGAGCGCTGGATGGAACATCGGCAGTTCAAATAAAAATTTAGCCACGCAGGAAGAGAAGTTCAAGGAAATTACTCTTTTGAAATCAAGAATCGAAGATATTATTCGCGTCAAGAATAATTTTTCGAAAGAGATCAATCAATTAAAAGTGGAAATTCAAGTTCTGGAAACAAAAAACAAAGGCATAGATAATGATTGGGCGGTTTTGCAGAAGGAGCGGCAGAAACTAACAACGGAAATTAGCGAGATTAAAATCGCGCCGGAAGACGAAGAGCGGTATTTAAAAAATTTGGAAAGCAAAAGAACGGAAATCGAACGCCAGATGGCGGAGCGGGAATCGAAAATCGAAGCAATGCGCCAGAAAATTGATGATTTTAATTTAGAGGAGGAAAAGAAAAAAACACATGTTTTTCATTTGCAAAACGAAGCCCAGCAATGCCAGCTCAAATTAAACGAAGTCAATCGAGAAGTCAACGAATTAAACATCGCTTTGGCGCGTCTGGAAACCAAAGAAGAGGATTTAGAAAAAGAAATCAAGCAGGAACTGGGGGCGGAAACGCGGCTTGATAAATTAGAGGCGTCCGAAATCGTCAATCGAGATCAAACGTGGTTTGAAATCGGAAAAATGAAAAAAGAGCTTGACCAAATTGGTGGCATTGACGCCGAGGTCGCGGCTGAACACAAGGAGGCGAGCGAGCGTTTTGAATTTCTGTCAACGCAGGTTCAGGACTTGGAAAAGGCGATTGTTGATTTGGAAAAAGTGGTTAAAGAATTGGACAAAATTATTGACCAGCAATTTTTTAGTTCATTCAAAAAAATCAACGCTTCTTTCGCGAAATATTTTCAGAAAGTGTTCGGCGGCGGCAAGGCGAAATTAGAGTTAGTCCAAAAAGCCGAGGCGGACGTAGGGACAGGGCTTGATCTGTCCGTCGTCCCGTCCGCCGGCGGTCAACCAAATGTAGGGACAGTCCCCGCCGTTGACGGGGTAAATCTTGAGCTGTCCGCTGTCCTGTCCGACGGGCTGTCCGCTGAATCGCAAAACACAGGCATTGAAATCATGGTCGCTCCGCCGAATAAAAAAATCGCCAATATCGCGGTTTTGTCCGGCGGCGAGCGGACGATGACGTCGCTCGCCTTGATTTGCGCGATTATTGACAACAACCCTTCGCCGTTCATCGTGATGGACGAGGTGGACGCGGCGCTTGACGAGGCGAACTCGGAAAAATTCAGCGCCATTTTGCAAGAATTGTCGTACAAATCCCAGTTTATCGTCATTACCCACAATCGCGTGATTATGCACGTGGCGGACGCGCTTTACGGCGTGGCCATGGCTGATGACGGCGTGTCAAAGACACTATCATTAAGTTTTAAAGAGGCAGAAGAACAGTTGAAGAAAAATTTATTGGCTAAAAAATAATTTAATAACTATGAAAAAAAATTGCGATTGTTTAAAAAAGGGCCACCGCGTTGGTTTGTTTTTGGTGGCGCTTTTTGTCCTTTGTTTTTTGGGATATTATGTAAGGCCGGAGCAGGAATTGCACATAAAAATGTTGCAGATGATGTTTTTCGGCTTCAGCGGCATGAACGTGTTGAGTTTTATTCTCGGCGCTATCCAAGCGTTTATTTGGGGATATATTTTGTCCGCGATTTGGTGTTTGACCGGCTGTTGTTGCGGCTGTAAGGATAAATGCGAAAAGTAGGGGAAAGAATTTAGAAAATAGAAAGTAGAATCTAGAAGGATGAAAGACAGGGACGAAAAAAATAGAAAAAGAAAAACCACCTTGAAGATTGCAAGGTGGTTTTGTTTCGTTTAGAAAGTAGACTCTGACTTATCTTGTTTATCCTGTTTATCTTATCTCTATTTCAGCCACATCATGGCTTCGCGTTCCGCACCCATTGACGCGGCAATGATTGGTATGTCAAGCAATCCTTCTATTGTCTGAATATAATAACGTGCGTTTACTGAACTATTAGTTTCCCAATCGGGGAAATTTATTTCATTGTTGGCAAAATATTCTGAAATGTCTTCGATGTTGAAACGGCCGATTCTTTTGTCGCGCAGTTGATAAGAACTATTTACTCGAACATTGGGCTGGCGCGCGAGGACGTCCAGCTTAGTCAGAATAATTTCAGTCACGCCGCTGATTTTGCAGGCGTATTCAACTGCTGGCCGGTCGAACCAGCCGCACCGCCGAGGCCGGCCGGTGGTAGCGCCAAATTCCGCGCCGTCGGCGCGCAATTGTTCTGCCTTTTTGCCGTGCAGTTCTGTTGGAAACGGTCCTTCGCCCACGCGCGTGGTGTAGGCCTTGGCAATGCCGATGATTTTCGTCAATCTTTGCGGCGCGACGCCGAAACTGGTGCAAATCGCCGCTGGATGGGTGTGAGACGAAGTCACATACGGGTAAGTTCCGTTGACGTAATCAAGCAAAGCGCCTTGAGCGCCTTCGAACAAAACATGTTTGTCAGCGTCTAGCGCTTCATTGACAAAGCTGGTCATATCGCGCATGACAAAGGGCTGTAGTTGGTCCGCGATTAATGGTAAAGAATTTTGTAGTTCATTGAGCTCTCGGATTTTAGAAGGGGCAAAAAGGACTGATTGAAAAGGAGCAGGGTCCGCTTGCCGCATTGCAGTGTCAATTTGATCGCGCAACGAAGTCAATGGGCTGAAAAGCGAAGCGACTCGAATCGCTCGCCGGCCAACCAGATCTTCATATGCCGGACCAATGCCGCGGCCAGTGGTGCCGATTTTTTTGCTCGCGCGGTTTTCGCGCCGTTGGTCGAGCTCTTTGTGATATGGCAAGACAAGCGATGTGCGATTGGACACGAAAAGCCGGTCTTTGCATTTGATTCCATTCGCTTCGAGTTCCGCGATTTCCGCGAGCAGAATTTCCGGGTCAACGACTACTTCCGGCCCGATTAAGCAGATCGTCTGCGGATGCAAGATTCCCGACGGAACGAGATGAAGCACGATTTTTTTTCCGTCAACGACCAAAGTATGGCCGGCATTGGCGCCGCCTTGAAATCTGGCGACAATATCCGCTTTTTGCGCGAGCAAATCAACAATCTTCCCTTTTCCCTCGTCGCCCCATTGCACGCCGATTATTGCTGTTGCAGGCATTTCTGCCTCCTTTCTATAAATGTCAAAGGACAGGAGCCAAAATGAGTTTAATGGATTTTTATTTTTATGTCAAGAAACGGTATTTAGAAAAAAAATCGCGCCCGTGAGGC
>JACRNX010000062.1 GCA_016214755.1 Candidatus Falkowiibacteriota bacterium | reverse complement strand
TTCTTTTCAAAAAGTTTTGCGGCTTTAAACCGCGCTTTTTCCCGCTGTTCACGGGATAATGAAGCCATATGTTTGTTTTTCATATGCTTTCATTATCTCATGAAATTATTATTAAGTTAAGTACGGAAAGTCAGTAGAATATGGAAATTAAAATGCAGACAATCCTTCTCCAACAAACTTCTATTTTCTAAATTCTGTTTTCTATTTTCTTGGATTTAAAAGGGGGCTGTGGATAACCTCCTTTTTGTCTTGTTGAATAGTTTTATTTTTACTATAATAAAAATACTTTCTAAAAATATCTTTCTAAGAAAATTAATTAGCGTTCATCGCTGTTAAGAGTATGTCGAAAGCAGGGTATGTTAATTTCGGAGTGCATCTCACACTCGACGGATATGGCGGCGATCCGGAAAAATTAAACCGCCGCGAATTGGTCTATCAGGCGCTGGATGAATTGCCGGAAAAATTGGGGATGCATAAATTGTCCGAGCCAATGGTCTACGAAGCAGGACAGTGCAATCCAAAGGACTCGGGCGGTTTTTCCGGATTTGTCGTCATCGCCGAAAGCCATATCAGTTGCCACACGTTTCCGTATCGCGGTTTTGTCAGCATTGATGTTTACACATGTAAAAGCGAAATGGATAAAGAATTCGTGATTAATTATTTTAAAGAAATTTTTGGTTTAAAAGAAGTGGAAATCAATTTTATCCAGCGCGGGACGCGTTTCCCGGCTTGGGACCTTTTCGCGAAAGAGGACGCGGCGGCGAACGAACTTGCGTTCGTCCAATTGCCGTCTTCTGCTATGCAGCGCCAGCCAGCTTAATGTAAAAATAGTTTAACATAAAAAATGCCCCGACGCATGTCAGGGCATTTTTATTAATTATATTTTCGAGACGGTTTTCTCAGAAGGGCAACTTTTTGGTGCCCCTAAAACCAGTCAATTCTCTCCGATTTAGGGCAGGCAACAAGTTGCCAAAAAGCGCTGGGAAATATTTTTGTCATGGTGAGGCTCTCGAACCATGACAGACAAAAAATTTTGTCGCCCTTCGAGAGCCTCAGGGTGACAAAAAGGGCGGACGGAATTTACACTGAGCCCTTCGACCCCGCATCCTGCGGGGCTCAGGATAAACTCCGACGAAGTGCCCCAGACCCCGTGGTATGCACGTTAAAAGCAATAAATACGGATTAGAGACAATGAAATCGTTTTAATTATTTAATTCCGCTTGATATATTTTGCCGCCGGACGCGAAATAGATGATGTTGTTTTCAATCGTGAAATCATTGATGCTGTCGTCGAGCGTTTCAAAGAGGAATTGGCCGACAAAGGCGCCGTTTTTATTTATTAAGACGATTCTTTTTTCGCCTTCTTCCAAAAGATACAAATTATCCAGATTGGCGGAGGTGTATATTTTTATGATTTTTTTCAGCGCGGGCTCGACGCTTTTTAAATCGAAATTTTCGAGCTTGCCGGTATAAAATTTATAAACGCCGCCGTCCGCTGTTCCAATCCAAATATTTCCGTCAATCGTTCCGCTAGTCGCTTTTGAAATGTCCGCCCCAGCTTTGTCTTTAAGCCATTCTGCTCGCACGCTAAAATCTTTGTCAGCCGCGCGATATTTATAAATCTGTTGTCCGCCGGGGTCGATTATGTAGAGATTGTTATTGTAAAGCAACGGAATTTGGCTTTGCAGTTTGCCGCCCCAGTCAATGGAGCGCGGTTCCAGCTTCTGGCTTTGCCCGTTATATTCCAGCACTTTATTTTGGTTGGTGAGAAACATGATCCGCGCTTCGTCTTTAACGCTAAAATATAGGTCGCCGTATTCTGAAAAAACATCTTCAATAAATTGTTTCTGGCTGATTTTGACCGTTGAAAGAGCGTTGCTTTTCGCGGTCAGCAGGATGTTGTCTCCGAGTTTTTGGACGCTGGAAAAACCCGTTGGCTTGGCTTCTCTCGTGGCTTCAGCGATTAGTTGCGGAATCAATTTAGTCACGTGAAGGAGTTTGTTTTTAATGGTGGAACTTTGCCGCGCGAGTTCGTTCAAATTCGCTTTTTGATTATTATTTTTTTGCGGCAGTGTTTCGATTAATCCTTCCGCCTGCTTAATCAGCGCCAGCGATTCGGACTCGTTTTTATAGATTAAGTTTACTTGGGCGTTGTTGAGCAATTCTTTGATGGTCTGAAGTTGGACAGCGTAAGCCGCTTCCTCGGTTTTTGATTTTTGATAGCGCTGAACGCCGAAAACAATGCCGGCGACGATTAAAATGACCCCCAAGAAAACGGCGAGCGCGATTTTATTCACGCGAAATTTTTTGTTTCGTCCTGGCTCCGATAACCCATTGTTCGCGGCGTTGGTTGTTTTAACGCTTTTCTCTTTAACTGAAAACAGCGAAGCGATGTTTTTGAATGAATTACAGAAAAAGCCGAAAAATAATTTGCCCGCCCCGCTAATTTTTTTTATTAAGCCCAATCCTTTGGTGTTGATTTTCGGCCCTTGCAGTTTGTCTTTGCCTTTGAACAGCCGGCCGAAAAGAACAACCGCCTTGCGCAGAAAGCCGAAGATATTGATGGCGAAAGTGGGCGTGAGATATTTCTCCGTTCGCTCGGTCGTGGAAATCAGCTGGTTGATTGATTTTTGCGAAGTCGTTTGGCCGGTGATTTCCTGTTTTTCTTCCAGCTTGATAAAAATCGCGCAATAAGTGAGATACGAATTATTGCGGACATTGTTGATCAGATTTTTGAAATAACCGACGGCGGTGCCGAGGTCGTTCGCGGAAATAATTTTATTCACTTTATGCGAAGGAATGTAATTGCCGAAAATTTCCGTCGCCAAATAAAGAGCGTCATGATGATAGATTTTGCCGCTCAACGTTGAGGCGAAAATTTTCAATTTTTCGGTTGCTTCTTCTTTAAAACGTGGCGTGTTTTCAATGATATTGATAATTTTGTAATTGTTCTGTTTCGTCCGGTGGAGAAGATTCGCCTGGATTAAGCCGCGTTGAGTGAAAAAGAAATCAATGTCCTTCGCCTGAAGATTTGGCTTGGCGACGGCGATCACGTAATGCAGGTTTTCTAAAATCAAGTTAATGTGTCCGATCTGGATCATTTCTGAAATTGCCGCGTTGGTTTTTTGCAGGGCGTATTCAAAAATTGTTTCTAAATTGAGTTTTTGCGGGTCGGGCGACGAATTGATCTGGTTATAGTAATTATCCTTTAAATTATTAATGATGGTTTGAGCGATTTTTTCGCCTTCAGGCACGTTGGTGGCGCGCAATTCGAGTATGCCCAGAAGATAGCCGCCGTGAATTTCCTTGCCTTCGGGATAAATAATAAAATCCTCGCAAAGATAGGTGTCTTTCGCGTCCTTGGCGGGTATGTAAATTTCTTCAATCGCGATATTGTGGTTTGACTCCATAAACCGTTTACAAAATTCAATGAATTGACGGAATGGCGGTATCTATATTATACTATATTTGCCAAAAGATAATCAACCCGCTGACGTCGGACTCGTCAAGAAGCGATTGTTCGGGTCGGCTGAATAGAGTCCTTTTCGTTAAAGTAATGCGTCCTTTTCGCTTAAAAGAGCAAAGAAATAATATGCTTGAACAATTATTTGGTTCAAAGACAAGAGCTAAGCTGATGCGCATATTTCTCGATAACCCGGAGAGAAAATTTTATGTTAGGGAATTGACGCGGATGTCCGACTCGCTGATCAACTCCGTGCGCCGCGAACTGGCGAAAATGGTCGAGTCGAAATTCATCAAAGCCGAGCACGCGGCCGCCGATAGAAGCGATAAAAAAGGGTTGAACGCGAAAAGGTATTATTCTTTAAATACAACAAATTTGTTTTTGCGGGATTTGGAAAACCTATTCGCCAAAGGGAAAATTTTATTGGAACGGCGGTTAGTCGAGCGAATTAAAAGATTAGGCGACGTGAAGTATCTCGCGTTCGGCGGCATATTTATTGACGACCAGAAAGCGAAAACAGATATTTTGATCATCGGCGAGTTGGCCGCGGAGAGAGCGAAGGAAAGTTTGGATCGCTTTGAGAAAGAGATTGGCAAGCCGATCCGATATACGATTATGAATGAAGGCGAGTATATCTTGCGCCGCGACATCGCCGACAGTTTTTTAAAAAATATAATGGAAAACGAAGAAAATTTAATCGTGGTCAATAATATAGAAAATAGAAAGTAGAAAATAGAAGTCTGTTAGAGCGCCTTCTTTTATCTTCAACTTTTTTATTATAGATTCTACTTTCTATTTTCTAAATTCTTTTTCTATGTTCTTATTGATTGACACCGAGCAAAATAATTGGTTCGCGGTCGCGGTTGGAGAGAAAGACATCAGCAGGTTTAAGATTGTTAAAAAAGAATTTAGTCAGTCGGAATTATTGTTGAAGACAATAAGCCGTCTATTGTCTCCCAACGGAAAATCGCCAAACAGCATTCCGAGGCCAGAAGCGATTTTCGTCGTCCAAGGTCCGGGCGCTTTTTCCGCTCTGCGCGTCGGCATTGCCACGGCCAATGCTTTGGGATTCGCCTGGGGAGCGCCGGTTATCGGCGTTAAGTTGAAAAAAGAATGGCAGGCAATGGAATTAAAAGTAAAACTGAAAGCGATTTGGGAGACAGGAGTGAAGGCGGTTGACGGTCAGAGTCGAAAGATTAAACGGACTGAAAAAATAGTAATCCCTGTTTACGGTCAGTCGCCGAATATAGGGAAAAAGGTTGTAGGTAGTAGTTAGTAGGTTGTAGAGATTTTTTGACGTAAAAAGTAACTCTTCTAAGACAGTTTGCTTCACGGTTCCAATTTTTGTCATCTCTATAAAACTACTCACTACCCTCTACTATCTACAACCTATTTTTACCATTTTTATATTTTTAACCATGCCGTCGCTTTGCGAACAAATAAAAATTGAATACGAACAAGTTCAAGCGCTCAAAGAGCAGTTAGTTTTGGAATATGAGAAAGTGAAGAATTCGGACGACGTGGATGATTGGTCTGTCGTTAAAAAATTTCAAGTCGAGTGGGAAGCTGCTTCTTCCGCGCTCGTGAAAAAATTAGAGAAAATTCGACTTGAAAGATTTGATAAAAAAGTTCTGGAATACATAGAAAAACTGCTTGATGAAGGCGCGGACAAAGGCTATATCGCGCAAGGATTGGCAGGCGTTGATTCAGAGCAGGCATGGGATATGCGCGAAAGATTACTCAAAGAAGGCGCGGACAAGAACGCTGTCGTGTTAGGATTGGCTGGCGTTGATTCAAAGCGGGCATGAGAAATGCGCGAACGATTACTCGCCGCAGGCGCGAGCAAGAGTTATATTGCGTACGGATTGGCAGGCATTGATTCAAAGCAGGCATGGGAAATGCGCGAACGATTGCTCGCCGAAGGCGCAGGCAGTGGTTCTGTCGCGAAAGGATTGGCTGGTCTTGATTCAGAACGAGCATGGGAAATGCGCGAACGATTGCTCGCCGAAGGCGCGGACAAGGATTATGTCGCGATAGGATTGGCTGGCCTTGATTCAAATCAAGCATGGGAAATGCGCGAACGATTACTCGCCAAAGGCACGAGCAAGAGCTTGGTCGCGGTAGGATTGGCTGGCGTTGATTCAAAGCGGGCATGGGAAATGCGCGAACGATTGCTCGGAGAAGGCGCGAACAAGGGCCTGGTCGCGGTAGGATTGGCTGGCATTGATTCAGAGCAGGCATGGGAAATGCGCGAACGATTGCTCGGAGAAGGCGCAGACAAGAGCTCGGTCGCGCGAGGATTGGCTGGCGTTGATTCAAAGCGGGCATGGGAAATGCGCGAACGATTGCTCGCCGAAGGATTGGACAAGTCCTATATTGCGAAAGCATTGGCTGGCGACAATATTACTTTTGTCTGGCGCTTGATAGTAGCCAAGGAGCAAGATTTGTAATTTTTTAAAAGACGAAATAGATACGTTTGCCGTCGTCCAGTTCTGATTTAATTTACCCTTGCTTTTAATCAGGATATTGTGAGGACAGAATTGTATTCTGTCCTTTTGAGTTATACACAGGTCGGTGTTGACCGATGTGTTTGCGTGGGGTATAGTAATATCAGAGTGAAGAAAAGTGGGGAATTGTGGGCAATTCTCGAGTTTAATTTTTCTTCATTTTTTTGTAAATACAAGATGTACAGATTATTACAGATGTACAGATGAAGACAAAAAAGATAAATAGGATAAACAAGATTATTAAGTAAAATTCTAAATTCGAATGTCTAAATCCTAAACAAGCCCCAATTTTCCAATTTTAGAAAAACAGATCTTAATCCCACGGGCGTAAGCCCGTGGATGAAGACTTCCCGCTATCCTCGTGGTAGAATAGCAGTATATGAAATTCTATAGACAAGGACATAGCACATATTATGCAAAGTATCATCTAATATT
>JACRNX010000057.1 GCA_016214755.1 Candidatus Falkowiibacteriota bacterium | reverse complement strand
CTGTAACGCTTCAACTCTCGTTGGCTCATAGAAATACGTCCTGTCATACATTGGTTGGTTATTTCTTAACCAACCATGTTAGCACACGGGTATGACATTTCTATTTCCCTGCACTATGACATTATCACTTCCTTTCGACAGGTCTTTATTATTATGTACGAACTACGAACAAATACGAACATACGAACGAATAACATAAAACAGGTTATTGACAAAGTAATAGAAATTGGTATGCTTTGAAGTTGAAAGGGGTTCATTACAATAATATAGGAAAGGGAGGAAGAAATGAAGGAACTGCGGGAATACCAAAAAGAAGCGTTTCATGCGATTTTGCGGCGATATTTAACTTCTAATGAACCCGGGAAAGCGGATCGGGCACTGGTTGTAATGGCATCAGGGCTTGGCAAAACAGTTACCGCCGCTACTTTGGCTAATTGGTGGTTAACTGTTTACAGAACGCCAGTGTTGTTTATGATTCATAAGACAGACGCGCTACTCCAAGCAATGCAATTGGAATTTCAAGAAGCGCTTAACGGCGACAGAAATAAATTCTCAATGGGTGTGCTCATTGGCGCGGAAAAGCGGGATTTTGACGCGCAAATTCTATTCGCTTCTTTTCAAGCCATGGCTAACCGTCTTGATGAATTTCAAACTAATCAATTTGGTTTAGTAATCATAGACGAAGCCCATCACGGCCAGGCGGTAACCTATCGGCAAACGATCGAACATTTTCAGCCGCAACTTCTGTTCGGCATGACCGCGACGCCCAATCGCATGGACGGCAAAGACATCCGCGAAATCTTTGGCGAGGAAGTATATAATTACAACCTGGCGAGAGCGCTGGCAGAGCGCCACTGGCTGGCGGAAGTTGACTATCGCTTAATGCACGATAATATTTCACTGCAAGAACTGCGGCGATTATACAAGCAAGTGGCAGAAGGCGACAGGAAAATTACCAGACAGGACATTGACCGTTTGGTATTTCTCCCAGAACGGATGGAGGCAATCGCCCAAGTCGTGCAAGAGGAACAAAGAGATGGCGATAAAAAGGCACTTGTATTTTGCCGCTCAATTGAACATGTTCTTGAAGTGGCAAAATATTTGCCTGACGCCGTCGAATATCATTCTCAAATATCAGCTGAACAGCAAGCGAGAACATTGCAAGAGTTTCGCGATGGCAATGTCCGCGCCTTATTGGTGATTGACAAATTTAACGAAGCGATTGACATTCCTGACGCTGAATTGCTCGTGTTTTTGCGTTCCACTGTTTCAGAAACGATTTGGCGCCAGCAACTTGGCCGCGGCTTGCGAAAAATTCCAGGCAAAGACAAAGTCGTTGTTCTTGATTTTGTCGGCAACTGCGACCGGCTTTTCATGATTAAACAATTGAACGATGAAATTGAACTTCTGGGAAAATATGAAGAATCCGTCACCATTTATACCAATTGGCAAATTCAATTTGATCAGGAATGGATTGATATTTTGCAAGTTCTAGAGCGAATAGAGAAGGATTTCTATCCGACATGGGAAGAAGCGTCGCAAGCGGCAAGGGCGTTAGGCATAAGAACAAGCATTCAGTATAAAAACGAGGGGAAATACAGGGAAAATATACGGTTACCAAGTGAGCCCAGTGACATATATAAGCAGGAATGGGATATGCATGGTGGTTGGGCTGGATTTTTAGGAACAAAAAGAAATTTTTACGCAACATGGAAACAAGCGTCGAAAGCGGCAAGAGCTTTGGGCATAAAAACTAAAATAGAATACCAAAGACAATATAAATACAAGGATGATTCACAATTGCCCTGCGATCCTGATAAAATGTATAAGCGGAGCTGGAAGATTCATGGCGGATGGCCCGGATTTTTGCGAGTGAAGAGAGATTTTTATGCAACATGGAAACAAGCGTCGAAAGCGGCAAGAGCTTTGGGTATAAAAACAAATGTCGAATATCGAAACAAACGCAAGAAAAATTCACGATTGCTAGGAGAGCCTTATAAAAGATATAGACGGGAGTGGGATATACATGGTGGTTGGGCTGGGTTTTTAGGAACAAAAAAAAATTTTTATGCAACATGGGAACAAGCGTCGAAAGCGGCAAGAGCTTTAGGCATAAAAATGAAGACAGAATACCAAAAAGCATATAAACAAGATACACGGTTACCAAGCTGTCCCGCTGTAATATATAAGCGGGACTGGGATATACATGGTGGTTGGGCTGGATTTTTAGGAACAAAAAGAAATTTTTATGCAACATGGGAACAAGCGTCGAAAGCAGCAAGAGCTTTGGGCATAAAGTCGAGTATTGAGTATAAAAGCAAAGGAAAATACAAGAGAAATTTACGATTGCCTAGTGCTCCACATATAACATATAAACAGGGGTGGACTATACATGGTGGTTGGCGTGGATTTTTAGGAACTAAAAGAAAGAAATAGCAAGCTTCGGAAAAGCAACTTAATGAACGGATCTCCTGTCCGTCCACGACGGCTGGGAGATTTTTTTGCATTTACGCGCCCCGACGCTTCGGTCGGGGCGCATTTTTTATCCACGAAAATCGCGCATTGACCGTTTACCTTTTTCTTTTTTTATGCTAAGATGTCAGTAACAGAAAATAGAAAATAGAATCTAGAAAATAGAAGTCTGTTAGGGTTGCCTTTTTGTCTTCAATTTTTTAATTCTAAATTCTACTTTCTATTTTCTACTTTCTAAATTCTATTTTTTGTTGTTCCGACTACTCACTACAACCTACTCACTACAACCTGCTAACTTATTTTTATATTTTTAAAGTTATGAATATTATTTGGCACGGGCATTCGTGCTTTACATTGGAAGATAAAATTAACGGGGTTCCTGTTTCCATAGTTACCGACCCATACGACAATTCCATCGGCTTGCGCTTGCCGAAATTGGAGGCGGATTTAGTTTCCGTCAGCCACGCGCACGAGGACCATAATAATGTCGAAGCGGTAAACGGCGCGGACGGCAAATCGCCAATCGTGATCAATCGGCCCGGCGAATATGAAGTCAAAAAAGTCTTCGCGCTCGGCATCGGCTCGTATCACGATAAATCACAAGGCGCGGAACGCGGCAAATCCGTGATGTTTAAATTTGATTTTGACGGCGTCAAAATTTTGCATCTCGGCGACTTGGGTTCAGAATTGTCCGACCAACAACTCGAACGGATTGACGACGTTGACGTTCTGTTGATTCCGGTCGGCGGCAAGTACACGATTAACGCGGCCGAAGCGGCTGAAATCGTCCGCGAAATCGAGCCGCGAATCGTCATTCCCATGCATTATCAGCTTCCGGGCATGAAGCTCGACTTGGATCCAGTCGAAAAATTCAGAAAAGCGATGGGCAACAAAGCGGAGACAATGAATAAATTAAAAATTTCCAAAAAGGATTTGCCGTCAGATGAGATTAAGCTGGTGATTTTAGAGAAGGCATAATAAATGAAAAATGTACAATGAAAAATGTAAAAACACAAAGAAAATTGAAAATGAAAAATTTTTAATTTTAGTTTTTAATTGTGATTTTTCATTTTTCATTTTGAATTTTACATTTCTAAAAATATGGATAAAAAAAATCCTGACTCAAAGTACTTAATTTTGTGGCTGTGCGTCGGCCTGATGGCTGCGATTATCATCATCGGCTGGGTTTGGGCACTTAAGTTCAATCTTCAAAAGATTAATGCGGAAATCGGCGCGAGCAATAAAACCGCGGAGCAGGCGGAAAACGAGGTAAAAGAAATGTTCAGCAAGATTGAAGAGGCCTTGGATAAAAGCGACAAGGTGTTGAACAAGTCAGAAAAAACAATACCGGCCGAAGGCGAAGTAAAGTCAGCGCCGATTGAAGAAAAAGCGCCGGCGACAAAATGACGCGCTTGATTTAGCTTGTTAGCTTATTAGGCAGTTTAGGCGAGTTAGCTTCTTAGGCAATTCAGACTGAAAAAACTAACAAGCTACAACCTACTCACTACAACCTACTCACTACAACCTACCCACTATAACCTAAAAGTTTTTATGTCAAAAGGCAGAGATAAAGAAAATGAAAACCAGACAACGCCGAAAGCCGAGCCGCGGGAATCGGATATTTCGATTATTGACGAAATGCAGAGCAGTTACATTGATTACGCCATGAGCGTGATTGTTTCGCGCGCCTTGCCTGATGTTCGCGATGGCTTGAAGCCGGTTCATCGCCGGATTTTGTACGCCATGTGGAGCGTTGGATTAAGATCAAGCGCGAAATTCAGGAAGTCGGCGACTGTCGTTGGCGAAGTGTTGGGTAAATACCATCCGCACGGCGACCAAGCGGTTTACGACAGCATGGTGCGTATGGCGCAGGATTTCAATATGCGCTATCCATTAGTCCACGGCCAAGGCAACTTCGGCTCGATGGACGGCGACGGCGCGGCGGCCATGCGTTACACTGAAGCGAAGCTGGCGGGCATTGCCGAGGAATTGCTTTTAGATTTGGACAAAGAGACCGTCAATTTTATTCCGAATTACGACGGCGCGCACAAAGAGCCGCAGGTTCTGCCGGCGAAATTGCCGAATCTGCTTTTGAACGGCAGCACGGGCATCGCCGTCGGCATGGCGACGAAAATCCCGCCTCACAATTTGTCAGAGGTCTGCGATGCGCTCTGCCACGTGATTGACCATCATGATTGCGAAATCAACGACCTCCTTGAAATCGTCAAGGGGCCGGATTTCCCAACCGGCGGCATTATTTACGACATCAACGAAATTAAGCAGGCCTATACCACGGGCAAAGGAAAAATCGTGATGCGCGGCAAAACCGAAATCGTGGAAGATAAACAAGGGCAGTTCAAAATTATTGTTTCTGAAATACCTTATCAAATAAACAAATCCAGCTTGCTTGAAAAAATCGCGGATTTGGTTAAAGAAAAAAAATTGGAAGACATTCGCGACGTGCGCGACGAATCAGACAAAGACGGCGTGCGGGTGGTGATTGAACTTAAGCGCGACGCTTATCCGAAAAAGGTATTGAATCGTCTGTTTAAACTAACGTCCCTGCAATCCAGTTTTGACGTCAACATGCTGGCCTTGGCAGACGGCATCCAGCCGAAGGTGATGAATCTGAAAGATATTTTAAGCGCGTTCATCAGACACCGGCAGACAGTGGCGCGGCGCCGGGCGGAATTTGATTTGAAGCGGGCGGAAGAGCGGGCGCACATTTTGGAAGGATTAAATCGGGCGATTGACAAGATTGACGCCATTATTAAATTAATCAAAAAATCAAAAGATAAAGAAGCGGCGAAAGCCGGCTTGATGAAAGAATTTAAATTCACGGAAATTCAAGCGATCGCGATTTTGGAAATGCGGCTGCAGAATTTGGCGAATCTGGAGCGTTTGAAAATCGAAGCCGAGCTCAAGGAAAAACAGCGGTTGATTAAAGAACTGAAAGAACTGCTGTCTGCGGAAAAAAAGATTTTAGCGGTGATTAAAGACGAGCTTGCCGCGATTAAAACAAAATACGGCGACGAGCGCCGAACGAAGATCATCAAAGCGGCGGTTGGCGAATTTTCGCAGGAGGATTTGGTGCCGAACGAGACGACGCTGGTAATCACGACGCGCGACGGCTACATCAAGCGCCTGCCGATAGACACGTTTAAAGTGCAAAAACGCGGCGGCAAAGGAGTAATCGGTCTTTCGACGAAAGAAGAAGACGTGGTGGATGAATTATTTACGACCATGACGCACAATGATTTGCTTTTCTTTACTTCGCGCGGCCGCGCGTTTCAATTAAAAACCTATGACGTGCCAGTTGGTTCGCGGACAGCGAAAGGCCAGGCGCTGGTGAATTTTTTACAGTTGGGGCCGGATGAAAAAGTGACGAACATTCTAGCGCTGGGCGGAAAAGAAGAAGCGAAATTTTTGATGATGGTGACGGCCAAAGGCACGATTAAAAAAACGCCGCTTGAGGATTTCGGCAACGTGCGGCGTTCGGGATTGATCGCGATTAAATTGAAATCCGACGACCGTTTGGAATGGGTCAAAGCGACCAGCGGCAGCGAAGAAGTGATGCTCATTTCCAATCGCGGACAATCCATCCGTTTTCGAGAAAAAGACGTGCGGCCAATGGGCCGGGCGGCAGGCGGCGTGCGCGGCATGCGGCTTAAAAAGGACGACTTCATCGTCGGTATTGGAATAATTAATCCCAAAGAAGCCAAAGATTTGCAGGTGATGGTGATGATGGAGCAGGGATTCGGCAAACGTTCAGAGTTGAAATATTATAAAGTTCAGCATCGCGGCGGCGGCGGCGTGCGCACGGCCAAGGTGACGAAGAAAACCGGCAAAGTGATGCTCGGCGTGGTGGTCAACGCGCCGGCCATGGAAGAGCAGGATATTTTGGTTGTTTCAAAAAAAGGACAAGTGATCCGCATTCCGTTTAAGGCGATTAACTTGATTGGCCGCGACACGCAGGGCGTTCATCTGATGCGGTTTAAGGAAGAGGGCGACACGATCGCGACATTCTCGATGGTTGATATCGGCGGTGGAGAATGAAAGGAATAAATAAAATATAAAAAATAATAGATACAGATAAAAGATAAAATTTTTTTATCCGCCGAAGGTGGAAATCTTTTGTCTGTATTTTTTATTTATTATTTTTAATGTTTTATTTATTTGATTTCCCACCCATTCTCCGTTTTTTCAAGATGGCCTTTGACGGAAAAGCCGGCTGCTTTGGCGTGGCCGCCGCCGCCGCGCGCTTGCGCGATTTTCGCCACGTCAATGCCGTCTTTTGTCGTCCGTAAACTGCATTTGACGAACCCATCGTCGGTTTCGCGCATAACGATGATTATGTCCGCTTCGTATAAAGCAGTCAGGAAATTCGCCAGCCCTTCGAATACTTCCGGCGAGACGCTGTCCCCGCGAGGGATGGCGGCGGTTACGGTTTTATCTTTTTCGTTGAAATGCAATTGCGACAAAATTTTTCCCCAAGTTCGAAGCGATTCCGGGCTGTTCTTCCGCCAAGTGCTTTGGATAATTTGTTTGATGTTCGCTTGATTTTTTAGCAGTTCCGAAGCGATGGCCATTGATTCTTTGGTCGTGCCGGCGTTGGTGAAATAAGTGGTGTCGGAAATAATGCCCACCAGCAGGCAGGTGCTGATTTCCTTGGTGAATTTCACGCCGATTGATTTCAACAATTTAAAGACGATTTCCGCCGTGGCGCTGCTCATTTCCACGATGTTCAGGTCGCCGTAAAAGGTGTTCGTTTGGTGGTGGTCAATGTTGATTAAAAAAATATTTTCTCGGGCGAGCAGTTGTTCAGCGATTCCTGTCTGCGATGGATCGCCACTGTCAACGCAGATGATTAAATCACAATTGGCTAAGTTGAGCGCGCCAGAGCGAGAAATAAATTCCGCGAGACCTAAAAACTCCATGCTTTTTGGTATGGCGTCAGCGCAAAAAAATTCCACCGACTGTCCCAGCTGTCTGGCGATATAAAAGCACAGCGCGCCGGCCGCGCCTAAAGTGTCGGCGTCGGGCAGGCGATGAGCGATAATGAGAATATTTTCGCTGGATTTGATTTTGGCTAAAAATTTTTGGGCGTCAGTCATACTTTTTTTTCCGCGTCTTAGACCTCTTCCCCCCTTAGAATAAGGGGGGTTGGGGGGTTATTCTGGGAGGGATTATTCTAGAACAAGCAAGACGAGTCAGACAAGCCAATTTGTCAAAAGATCCTGAATCAAGTTCAGGATGACAAATTGGCTTGTCTCGCCGACTATTTGTCCAAATCATCCAATACTTCATAAATCCGGCTGGCGGTTTCTTCTGTCTCGTCTAAAACAAATGTTAAAACAGGCATGAATTTCGTTTTAAGTTTCGGCGCGAGTAATCGCTGAATTTCTTGGCGCTGTTGGATGAGAAACACCAGCCCATCCCGCGCTTTGTCAAACGGCAGAACGCTGATAAATACTTTGGCGGCTTTCATGTCCGCGCCGCAGTCAACTTTTGTCACGGTAATTAAAAAATCCGGCGGCACTTCTATCTTTTCCGCGATGATTTCCGCCAATTGTTGCTGCAGAAACGGATTAAGCCGTTTAACGCGTTCGAACATATAATATACGGATAATACAAGATGTACGGATTTGTACAGATATACAGATGAGAACGAATAAAATCAAATCCAAAATTCAAAATGCAAAAGGCAAAAGTTCAAAGCTTGTCCTGAGCGAGCGTAGCGAGTTGAAGGGTTAAAAGTTAAAAGTTTTTGTTTAAATTTCATAACACTTTTGAATTTTGCATTGCAATTTTGATTTTTTTCGCCAAAGGCGGATCCGCCTCTGGCAGAGATTTTTGACTTTTGACTTAGATCCTTAATCTTACAAATTACGGGTTACGAATTACAGTTTATGAATTACGAGTTACGGATTATACTTTAAGTTCACTGATATATCAGCATACAAAACAAGTGATTATCTGTCAAACAATCGTCACTTAGTATATTTTCGCCTCGTGTATTTCCCCCCTTATTCTAAGGGGGAAAATGACAGAAAACGGCAGACAAATTTTAGAGTCAAATTTCCCCTCTTTAAATTTCCCCCTTAAGATAAGGGGGAATAAAAAGGGGGTTATGGAATATCCGCCTGATTAACTCTCACGTAACCCCTCTCATTCTCCCCTTACCCTTCGACAAGGATTCGACAAGCTCAGCCCGACATTGCTCAGGGCGGGTCCTAAGGGAAGAAGTTAAACTTTTGATTCACAATTACGACAAAAAAATTGTTGTTTTGACAGGGCCGTAAGTATATGCTAACATTCTCTCGATGGTTCGCCAAGTGTTGGCGAAGGGAGAAAAAAATGAATGAACTATTGATGATTCTTGGAGGTCTAATTTCGGTGTTTTGCATCCTTGGTATGTTTTTTGCAGTCAAAAGAAAATGGTTAGTCAGAGCATTATGTCTCGTAGGATTTCTCGGCGGAATCGCTTGGACATATGTAGAGTATCAATCGGTGCAAGAATCAAGGATGAATAAATTTCTCAACGAGTGTTTCTTAGCAGTTAATTGCAAAGCCCTTGTTTGGAATGTCGGGACAGGCATGCTTAATTTCAAAGCGAATGGCGCGGAATTCAATTTGACGGTTAGCGATTGGGTGGTGAGTTATGATGGCGAAAATTACACGCCTAAAGATATTAAGTGTACCCCTTTGTCAAGACAGCTAATTGCCTTGTATTTGGTGGGTTAATTTTTTAAGAATTAAATATGTCAATGAATTATTTCTGAAAATATATTTGCGCCGGCGTTTTGTAGTCCAGAGATTGATGCCTCCG
>JACRNX010000055.1 GCA_016214755.1 Candidatus Falkowiibacteriota bacterium | reverse complement strand
GGTAACGTGCCGCCGAAAGGATTGAAACATCTTAAACGGCTAGTCCGTGGATCATTTAGAAGAATCAAGGCAGACAAAAGATTATTAAAAAGCTGTTTACGGAAAGCTGGAGTATTAACCTAAGTGCGGAAAGTCAGTAGGTTGTAGGTGGTAGGTTGTTAGTCAATAGAGAAAAGACAGATGCGGGGAATTAATTGCTAAAAAGCTAATAAGCTAATTGGGCGCACAATTGACATTCCCGTTAGATCGCGGTATTATATTCGTAAGCATTTTTATATATTTTTATTATTTTTATATTTTTAACTCTATGCCAAAAAGAACATATCAGCCGAATGTGCGCAGGAAATACAAAAAACACGGATTTCTCGTGAGAATGCGAACGCGGGACGGTCGGCAAGTGTTGAAGCGGAGACGTATTAAAGGTAGAAAGAGATTGACGGTTTCGAGCGACAAATAGATTTTTTTCAAAAAAGAAGCTACACTTAGAGTGGACCTTCTTTTTTGTCACCCTTCGAGAGCACTTCGATAGACTCAGTACAAGCCTCAGGGTGACAGAGAGTTGTCATGGTGAGGCTCTCGAACCATGACAATGATATAAATATGTTACAGAAAAGATATCGAATAACAAAGCAAAAAGAATTTGACCGGTTTTTTGGTCAAGCGTTTAAAAAAATTCGCGGACAGAGCGCAGCGGGAGGTATTTTTGTCGTCAAAACAATAAAAAACAATTTGACTTTTTGCCGATTCGGTTTTGTCGTGCCGAACACGATTGATAAGCGCGCGACCGCGCGAAACAGGATTAAGCGGCAGTTGCGTGAAATTGTCCGGACAAAAATGAAAGAGTTTCGGCCGGGGTTTGATGTGTTGGTTATCGTGAAGACGGCGATTAAGGGTAAAGGACGGCCGCAGATCGAGGATGAACTGTTGAAATTATTTAATGGGTTATCGGTTATTTGATTTTTGCTGTAGGGACAGGGCGCGACCTGTCCCTACGTCCAACATTATATGAATTTGGATTATCTGATAGGTTTCCCCAAATTGGTGGCGCTGAAAATGATAGAAATTTATCAGCGGACATTGTCGTTCGACCACGGACCGTTTAAATATCTTTTTCCCGGCGGATATTGCAAATTCCGTCCAACTTGTTCTGAATACGCTCATCAAGCAATCGCGAAATATGGCCTTTGGCGCGGCGGGTTCAAAGGGCTTTGGCGGATTATGCGCTGTAATCCGTGGTCAAAAGGAGGGAATGATCCTGTTGATTAGAGATAAATTTAGGTTGTAGGTGGTAGGTTGTAGTCAGAATTATTCGAAAAAAAGAAAAGAGGAACAGTTTGAGAAACTGTTCCTCTTGATTTTTTGAACGAGGAACGCGAATACGCGTTCCCTACTTGGCTGTCTTCGCCGGCGACTTGCGGAAAAGCAAGTAGGCGACGAGGACGATGACGCCGAGAAGCAGGAACACCCATGTTGGCCAGAGCAAAACCTTGATGACCATCATGGTCGCGAGGGTCAGCACCAAGGAGATGACGCCAGACATGATGATTTTGACGAGGAGACTGACATTGCGCGTATCACTTGTTTCCAACCAAATGAACACGACGACCCAGGCCATAACTAGTGCTGCCCAAAACATTTTTGCCTCCTTTCATTGGCATTGTGTGGGCGGGTTATTTCCGGTAGGGAACGCCCCGACGGACGTCGGGGCGTTCCCTACTTTTTTTCCAAATTGCTTTTGTCTTTTCTCCAAAGTTTATCAAGCTCATCGAGTTTTTCATTGATTTCTTTTATGGCTTTCAAGCAGCTACAGATTAGTACAAGACTGCATATCGCAAAAATTCCGCAGAGTATTGCAAAGACGGAAAATAAACTCATTTTACCCCCTTTCTTTGCTAGTCAGTCAGGATCAGGTAGATCGCTATTATCAGAACAAAAAAAGCGAAAGACAAACTTACCTATCCTTCTTTTTTGTGTCTGGAGTTAGATGCCAAAGGGCGATAATGAACGTGAAAATACCCACGATAATCGTTATGACAATAAGTGTTCCCTACTCTCTTATCCAATTCATTTTTGCCTCCATTTTCTAGGTAGTTGCGAATAGCCACCAAATTATCCGAAGATCGATGAGTACCCATAGCAGAGCCCAAAGTAAATTGAGAATTTCCCAAACCATTTGCGGCTCCTTTTTGTCTGCGGAGAAGCAAGGTTGTTTGTAAAGAACGTTATTTACTATCAACGCCACTTTATCAAGAGTTTTTAATTTTGTCAAGGTCTCGCGCCTTTTGGTTTTTACCAAAAAATGATACAATTTACGAGATACGGATTACGGATTATATACGGATATACGGATTATTTTTGGGGTATACGGGTAATACAAAAGGTACTGATTTGTACTGATATACAGATGAGGGCAAGAAGATAAATGGAATAAACGAGATAAATAATGAAGCACAAAGTCCTCCGCCTTGGGCGAAAAGCTAAAATAAGGTAGTCAGAATGCAGACGATCCTTTTCTAATAAACTTCTACTTTCTAAATTCTACTTTCTACTTTCTTTTTACGGATTACTGATTACGAACCCCATGACCCTAAACAAACAAATCGCTCAAAATTCAATCATCCAGCTTTTCGGCAAGCTGGTCAGTTTAGCTTTGGGTTTGATCGCGGTGGCGATAATGACGCGGTACCTTGGGCAAGAAAAGTTTGGCTATTACACCACGGTCATCGCATTTTTGCAATTCTTTGGCATTATGGTTGATTTTGGCTTGAGCTTGGCAACTATTCAAATGATTTCCAAGCCGAACGTTGATTTGAGCAAAACAATGAACGCGATAATGTCGTTTCGGACGATTACCGCGGCATTATTTTTATTGTTAGGAACAATTTTAGTTTGGTTTTTTCCGTATAATATTTTTATCAAGCTGGGCGTGTTAATTACCGTGCTGTCATTTTTCTGTATGTCGTTGATTCAGACAGTTACTGGCGTTTTTCAGCAGAAATTGAAAGTTTGGGAAATAACAATCGCCGAGGTAATTGGTCGGATTGTTTTAGTTGGGTTGACATTTTGGGCGGTTCTTTCCGGCAAGAATATCTATTGGATTTTTGGCGCGATTTCCGCGGCAAACATTGTGAACTTGGCGATTGTCTGGGCATATTCAAAGAAATACATAAATTGGCGCTGGCAGATTGATTGGGAAATTTGGCGGGACATCATTAGACGAACTTGGCCCATGGCGCTATCCATTTCTTTTAACTTGATTTATTTGAAAATGGACACGATTATCTTGTCGCTGACGCGGACGCAGGCAGAAGTCGGATTGTACGGCGCGACTTATCGGGTGGTAGATGTTTTGACGATGTTGCCAGCGGTTTTTATGGGTATTGTCATACCGGTAATCAGCCGCTATTATCATGAAAATAATAGAGAAGCGCTGAAAAATATTCTGCAAAAGGCGTTTGACGCGTTGATGATTTTCGCGGTGCCGATTGTCATCGGCACGTTCGTGGCGGCGCGCGGGGTGATGGTGTTGGTCGCGGGCAATGATTTCGCGCTGTCCGGCGAGATTTTGAAAGTGCTGATTTTGGCGTCTGGCGCGATTTTCGGCACCAGCTTGTTCGGTTACGCGATCGTGGGGATTGAAAAACAGCGGACGATTATGTGGTGCTATTTGACGACCGCGGCTTTGACTTTCGTCGGCTATTTACTGTTTATTCCAAAATACGGGGTCTGGGGCGCGGGCTGGATGACGGTTTTTTCCGAAGTGATGGTGATGATTTGGTCAGCCGTGGTTTTATATCGAACGTTGAAATTTTTTCCTTCGTTACTAACAACTTTAAAAGCGGTTTTAGCGGCAATGATAATGTTTTTTGTCCTTTACGTCTTTCGCGACTGGCACGTCATTTGGTTGCTGATAATTTCCGGTGCCGTCTATTTTCCGCTGTTGTATCTTTTCAGCGGCGTGAAAAAAGAGATGGTCGCTGGTTTGTTGAAAAGGGAATAATTTGTAAGAAAAGTCAGTGTTGTTTTCACTATAATTTTAAGAAGATAATAATTGTAAATGATCGATTTTCCGAAGCGCAAAGAGATGTTTTTGTCATGGTGAGGCTCTCGAACCATGACAGATGAAGAATTTTATCGCCCTTCGAGAGCCTCAGGGTGACAATTAACGAGTGCTCTCATGTTATCCTGAGGTGCGAGTCCCGCCAGAGACAGTATGAGCCTCGAAGGATGACATTAAAACGATGACGCAGGAGCGGCGTTTTTTATTTTAAAACAAAATTCCCCGTCCGTCTTTGACGAACAGGGAATGGCAATTACCCGACTTGAGTAACTTCAGTAATTACTTTCGATTCCGAAAGAGCTTGTTCGATCAGAGTTTGATAGACAGGATTATCGCCGGCTTTGGTCGGCTTTTTTTGCCGCCAGGCATCCAAGTGCTCTGGAAATGGAACGGCGAAAGCGAGGAGCATCGCGCCCAGCTTTTCGCGGGCGGCCTGGCCGACCTTTGACCTCGTCGTTTCTTTTGATGCGAGAAGTTCTTCCATAAGATTCGCAATGGAAACGCCGAGAAAGTCGCGTTCCGCGCAGGCGGCGGCCAGTTCGTTGCGCGTCTTGCCGTTTTCTTGAGATTCATGTAAGGCATTTTTTGCGGATGAGATAACACCCGCGATACCCGTGAAACGGAAGTCAACAACAAGCTTAATCGCTGTTTCCACGTGAAGACATAGCCCCAATTGATGGGGATTAAGTAAAGGATAGTGAAGAGATACAGAAGGCCAATTAATTTTTGTAATTTTCCACATCACATCATAATCCAAATGATTGACAAGAATCGTTGACCTTTTGAACCACCCACCGCAGTTCAGCCGGAAAATCGGTTCTTTGATTTCAATCCGCTGTTCAGTGTATGAATCCGCGGTGCGGATTTTTTTGACGTGAAAGTATTTGCCGTTTTCTTCGGTGATTGATTTGTGAGCATGGACAACAGCAGGATTCTCTGGGTCGCGATAGTACCAGTAGTAGTTTCTTGAAAGTAGCAACTTGCCGACAAAAGTAGTAATGAAGATAACTAAAAACATAAAGAATACTGGGGCAGACCAAATTTTAGTATTTATGGCAAGGTAGAACTCCCATCCTACCCAGACCCATGCAGCAAGGGCAATGATGATAAATATCCATTGAATTACTTTGGGTATCAGTATGGGAACTTCGCAGTCGGGACAACTTTGTTTCTCTTCCGTAGTATCCATCTCTATTCTCCCTTCTTGGCGGCAGGTCCTTTATCCTGCCGGCAGAAGCGCGCTGATTGGCCATTTTCGCGCACCACGCGCGAAACATTCCAACCAGAGCATAAGCAGATTTACACGAATTTTGTTAAAGAGCAGGGATTAAGGTATAATAGCAAAGAGGAGTAGCTGTGTCAAGTTTAATAGATACGGATTACGGATTTACCCCGCCACGGCGGGGTGAAGTACGGATGTACGGATAATACAAGATTTACCCCGCCGCTGGCGGGGTGAACAGATTAGTACCCGCCTCCGCTAAAGCTACGGCGGGCAGGCAGATGTACAGATGAGGACGGGAAAAATCGAATTAAGTTCAAAGTTCCAAGTTTCAAGTTCACCCTTCGAGAACCTCAGGGTGACAAACGACGTGTTCTTGTCATGCTGAGGCTCTCGAAGCATGACAATTTATGGATTACGAATTACGATTTACGGATTACAAGTTACGAAATTTCAAATATGCTTCCGGAAACAAGAATCTTAATTACCAAATTCCCGTTTCGTTCGCGGCTCTCGGGCGTGGAGAAGCATACTTTTCAAATCGTGGAAAATTTCGAAGGCCGCGGGGTACGATTTTTTTTATTATCGTCCTGCCCGGTGATGTTGAGCGAATTCAAAAAACGCGGCTGGCCGTGCCAGCGCTGGTGGCTGGGCCTCGCGCCGGTCAGCAGCCTCACGAAATGGCTGTTTTTCGTCTCTCTGCCATTTCTGATAATCAGCGCCGCGGCTGTTTTAATATATTTTAAGTTAAAACACAGAATCAATAAATTATATTGCCTGACTTTGACGGAAAAAATAATAATGACGCCAATCGCGCGTGTGCTCGGGATTCGCGTTTTGTGGCTGGAGCATTTATCAATTGAGCCAGTGATAACCAGAAATATTTTTCGGCCGTTTTACGTCGTATTTTCATCGCTGGCGACCGTCGTCGCTGTTTCCGAGTACGTCAAAAACGAGCTGAACGGTCTTGATGTCACTGACGCGAAGGTAATTTATCACGGCGTTGATTTTGAAAAATATAAGAAGCAGGAAGATCTTTTTGGTTCAATGGCGGACGTAAAGTCAATCGCGGCCGAGCGGAACAATTTCCGGATTGGCTGTGTCTCGCGCCTGGAAAAATTGCGCGGATTGGAGTATTTGATAAAAGCCGTTGATTTGCTGAAAGAGCGTATTCCTGAGATTGACTGCGTGATTGTCGGCGAAGGAACGGAGCGAAAAAATTTAATTTGGCTTGCCGAACAGTTAGATTTGCAAAACAAAGTAAAACTCGTTGGTTATAAAGATAATTTTTTAGATTGGATTTATGATTTCGACGTTTTTGTTTTACCGTCTTTAAAAGAATCGTTAGGAATTATTTTAATCGAAGCAATAGCGGCCGGCAGACCAGTTATCGCCACCAATGTCGGCGGAACGAGGGAGATTATTGAAAATAATGTTAACGGGATATTGGTCGAGCCGATGAATCCACGAGCGATCGCGGACGCGATTATTCATCTGCGTCAAAATAAGGACTTAGTTTCCACTTTTGTTGATGCCGGCAAAAAAACAGTTCAGGAAAAATTTGGAATACGAAAGATGATGACTGAATACGAGCGGTTGTTGTTGGTTTGAATTGAAATTTGACGAAGACGTTGAAGGCGAACGCCACGTTGTTTTCCGTAAAATTGCTTGAATAATGAAAGATGGGGCGAACGCGTCTTAACGCGATTCGCCTTTTTTATTGACATCCTTGATTATCTTTGCTATACTGATGGCGTGTTTGTAAGTGTGCTTCATTGTTTTTGTTAATTAAAGAGAAGATTTTATTTACTCTTTCATGTCAAAACAAGGCAATAAAGGTCGCCTTACGAGCGTTAAAAAATTTAAGTGAAACTATGAGCATCAAATTATTTGTAGGCGGCTTGCCTTTTCGGACGACGGAAGAGGCGATCCAAGAGGCCTTTGCCAAAGCCGGCAGTGTTTTGTCAGTGAAAATTATCACTGATAAAATGACCGGCCGATCACGCGGTTTCGGCTTCGTCGAATATGAGACGAAAGAAGAGGCGGAAACAGCGATCGAGATGTATAACGGCAAGGATTTTGAAGGTCGCAACATCATTGTCAATGAAGCGCGGCCAATGGAAGACCGGCCAAAACGATTCAATAGCAATCGCGAGTAATAAAAGAGGTAGGGGACGCATATGCGTTCCCTACTTTTTTGTTTTGATAAAGGATGATATAATACGTCTGCTGTTAGATGTACGAACTACGAACATATATGAAAGTACGAACGAAAAATGGAATGTTTCTCGTTGCGAAAAGGGGCGCAAAATTAAATCTTAAATCCTAAATCATAAATCTTTAACGAAAAATAATATGTTAAAATTTGTCGAGCATTTTTATCATCACGTTCGAAACACAATCATTTGGTTCGTTATTTATTTCGCTTTGCAGACCATAATTTGGGTCGCGCTTGGCGTAGTAATTTTAATGTATCCGGCGGCGCTGTTTATTTTGGTGGCGATATTTTTCGTGCTTTTCGCTGCCGTCAATCTTTATTTCATGGCGTTGTTTATCAGATGCGCGATTAAGCTGAAACATCTGAAGGATTTGGTTAGTTTCTAATAATGAAAGACACGTCTCGCGAGAATAACCCCTCCAACTCCCCTTATCCCCTCGATTTCACTCAGGGCAGGTCTAAGGGGAGAGAGAAAATATGTCGCAGATAAAAAAATTGATTATCCCCGTCGCCGGCTACGGCACGCGGTTTTTGCCGGCGACGAAAGCCCAGCCCAAAGAAATGCTGCCAGTGGTAGACAAGCCGATTGTCCAATACGTGGTTGAAGACGCGGTGCGCTCTGGCATTGAGTCAATAATTTTAGTAACCGGCAGCGGCAAGCGCGCGGTGGAGGATCATTTTGGTTACAATTACGAGCTCCAGCATTTTTTGAAAGAACAAGGCAAGGAAGAACTGCGCGAGGAAATAAAACAGATCGCTGACATGGCGAATTTTATTTATATTCGCCAAAAAGGGCCGTATGGCAATGGCACGCCGATTTTATGCGCCAAACATTTAATCGGCGACGAGCCGTTCGCCGTGATGTGGGGCGATGAATTTTTTTACACGGAAAAAAAGCCGCAAATGCGCCAGTTGATGGAGGTTTATGAAAAATATGGAGATCCAGTCTTAACTGCTTATGAGGTAAGCAAGCAAGATACAAAAAAATATGGTATAATTGACGGAGTGGAAGTTGAAAAGGACGTTTTGCAAGTAAAAAACATTGTCGAGAAGCCAGGGCCAGAGCGCGCGCCGTCAACATTGGCATCGCTCGGCGGATTTGTTTTAACGCCGGATATTTTCGAGGCGCTTGAAAAGACGAAGCTTGGCAAGGGCGGCGAACTTTGGCTGGTGGACGCGATTTTCCGCCTTTTGAAAAAGCGGCCGATTTACGCCAAGAAAATTGAGGGTGTTTATTATGACACTGGCTCGAAATTCGGCTATCTGCGAGCCAATGTTGAATTCGCTTTGCGCCGGCCGAATTTGAAGGAAGAGTTTGGAAGTTATTTGAAAGGACTGAAATTATAAGATTCGTAAATCGTAATTCGTAAATTGCCATGCTTCGAGAGCCTCAGCATGACAAAGGACGTTCCCCTTGTCACCCTGAGGCTCTCGAAGGGCGACAATGATAAAAAGTGTTCCATTTGAAACTAAACACCTACCACCTACCACCTACCACCTACCACCTACCACCTACCACCTACAACCTAAACAATATATGCTCAAACAAATTTGTAGCAAGATATTAATTCTCGGCGTCGCCGGTGCGATACTTTTTAGCGTCACTGCTTGCGTCAAAGGCGGGACGGCCGAGGCGAAGAAGTCCTACAAGTCGGAAAAAATCGTTTGGTGGCGCGTTTGGGATAATGAAGACGCTGTTTCCGGTTTAATCAAGGCTTATCGCGACATTCATCCTAATGTGACGATTGAATATCGCAAATTTCGTTATGAAGAATACGAAAAGGCGCTTTTGGAAGCAATGGCTGAAGACCGGGGCCCGGATATTTTTTCAATCAACAACACCTGGGTTGAACGGTATAAATCGAAATTGGCGCCCCTGCCTGTCAGCACGACGATTCCCATTAAATATATCGCTGGCTCGGTGAAAAAAGAAGAGGTGGTGGAATTAGTGACGAAAAATTCTTTGACGCCGGCGCAAGTGAAAAAAAATTTTTTGGACGTGGTGGCTGGCGACGCGCTCTCAAAAGACAATGTGAACGAAACAGATCCATCGAAGCAAGCGGTTAAAATTTGGGGATTGCCGCTAAACGTTGACACTCTTTTGCTTTTTTATAACAAAGATTTATTGGCGAACGCTGGCATTGCCGAACCGCCAAAAAATTGGACAGAATTTCAGGATCAGGTAGCGAAAATAACCAAAGTTGATAAAGAGACCGGTGATATTTTGGTTGCTGGCGCGGGGATCGGCACGGCGAACAATGTTGCCCGGAGTTTTGATATTTTGTCTTTGCTCATGATGCAGAATTTGGCGCCAATGATTGAAAATGGCGCGGCCGGGTTCGACAAAAAACCGAAAGGCGTGGAAGGGCTGGACCGGCCGCCGGGCGTGGGCGCGCTGGAATATTATTTGCAATTCGCCTCGCCGCTTTACAGCGGATATTCTTGGAATGATAAAATGCCGAATTCTTATGACGCTTTCGCCAAAGGGAAAGTCGGATTTTTCTTTGGTTATTCTTATCATCGCGACCAATTACGGGCGCAGGCGCCGAAATTGAATTTCAATATCGCGCCGGTGCCGCAAGTCGGTGAAGGCCAGAAAGTAAATTACGCCAATTATTGGATAGAGGTGGTTTCTGAAAAAACAAAAATTCCCAGCTACGCTTGGGATTTTCTCCAGTTTATTACCGCGGAAGACAGGGTTGCTTTGTATCTTGATAAAAATAAAAAAACGACGGCGTTAAAATCAACGAAATTGATTAATAAACAATTAGCGGACGAGGAATTAGCAGTCGGCGCAGAACAGCTGTTGACCGCGAAAAGCTGGTATCATGGCCAAAGCCCGACCGCGGCAGAAGAAGCATTTAAAGAAATGATTAATGTCATTTTGTCGGGCGCGATGAAGATTAACGACGCTTTAACCCAAGCGGTGATGAAGGTAAACTACTCCTTAAACAAAAAATTATGAGATATTGGCTTGGGATATTTCTGCTGGCAGTTAGTTTTGGTCTCGTCTCGCCGGCCATGGCGGCCTTGCCTTCGCTTGTGCCGATTGAATGCCAAGGACCGGCGGATATCTCGGTGTGTAATTTAACCGCGTTCGAGCAAATGGTAGCGAACGCCGCTCAAATAATTTTGGGCATCGCTGGTTCGTTGACTTTGCTGATGTTCGTCATCGGCGGCGTGCAGTTTCTAATTTCCGGCGGTAATCCTAAAATGATTGATAAAGGAAAATCAACGTTAAAATACGCGACGTTTGGTCTGGCTTTGATTTTACTCGCCGGCGTGGCGATAAAGCTGTTGATTGGGAAATTGACGGGAGTGACGTAGAAAGCAGAATCTAGAAAATAGAAAAAGAAAATAGAAAATAGAATTTTAAAAATAGAAAATGAGAAAGAGGAGTTTTAAAAAAATGCGAGGGATAGTTTTATTTGCGGCGATAATGCTGTTATTGGCGCCGAGTGTTATTTTTGGCGCCGGCAATCCAGAAGCCGAGACGATAAATAAGGCGCTGACGAAAATTGACAAGTTGTTTCCCGGTGAAATGGTTAAATCAGATGATTTGGCGGCAAACTTTGGTAATGTCGTCAGCATATTCTTGGGGATAATTGGCACCGTGGCATTGCTCATGTTTATTTGGGGTGGTATAATCTGGATGACATCAATGGGCGACATGAAAAAGGTAACAAACGCCAAAGACACGATGATTTGGGCGGCGATGGGCCTTTTCGTGATTTTTATCAGTTATATTTTAGTCAGATTCTTGATTGGCGGCCTAGATTTTTGGAAGTAAAAAATTCGAATTACAAATTTATTATATAATTGAAAGTTAAATTAAAAAAGGAGTATGGAAAAAATTTTAGGTAAGGTGTTGGGCATTTCAACAATTTGCCTGACCGTAGTGATGGTTTTGTCCGTGGCTCTGCCAGTGTTGGCGCAGACAGGGACAACAGGGACAACAGATCAATTTGGATTAACGGCTATTGGCGGCGCGACAGGATTAAGCACTGGGAAATCGGGGGACTTAAGGGTGGTGATTGGCAATGTCATCAAAGTAGCGTTGAGTTTTCTTGGCGTGATCGCGATCGTGATTATTTTAATCGGAGGTTTTAAGTACATGACTGCCGGCGGCGACACGGAAAAAGTAAAGGGCGCGCAGAATTACATTATGTATGGCATTATCGGGTTGGCGATAATTTTAGCCGCTTATGCCATATCGAGTTTTGTGCTGACTGAAACGCAAAAAGCGATTAGTGAATAAAAATTTCGGGGACAGAATTATTTCTGCCCCCTTTCGCTAGATATAGAAGATAAAGTTATTCGCGTTAATTCGTCTATATTTAGCGAGAGGTATGCGAAAAAAAGTAGTTTACTGTGTTTTAATTTTAATTGTTGGTTATTTTTTGTTTGTTGGAAATAGCGCCGCCGTTCAAGCGCAAGATACGCCGTTAAAAGACAACTTAAACACAACCGCGAAACAGTCGGGTTTGGCGACGAGCGACATTGAAGAAACAGGAGCAAAGGATTTGCAGGAAGTAGTTGGAGAGTATATAAAAATTGGAATAAGCCTTTTGGGTGTAATTTTTTTAATCATAGTTATTTACGGAGGCATGATGTGGATGACTGCCGGCGGCGACCCTGAAACCGTGAAAAAAGCCAGAATGGTATTGATTCAGGCGGCGATTGGGCTGGGAGTAACATTGGTCGCTTATCAAACAACGCACTTCATTATTTCTCGTATTAGCGAGACAGTTAAGTAGAAGAAAATAGAAAATAGAAAGTAGAAAATAGAAGATTGCTAGAGAGAATTGTCTGTATTCTGATTTTTATATTCTAGATTCTACTTTCTAGATTCTACTGACTTTCCGCACTTAGGTTAATACTCCAGCTTTCCGTAAACAGCTTTTTAATAATCTTTTGTCTGCCTTGATTCTTCTAAATGATCCACGGACTAGCCGTTTAAGATGTTTCAATCCTTTCGGCGG
>JACRNX010000002.1 GCA_016214755.1 Candidatus Falkowiibacteriota bacterium | reverse complement strand
TGATATTGTATGTCATAAGTGGCATTATGCGTTGTTCGCTTCATACCATCTCATCTTAACACATGCTCGCTTCGCTCGCAAAGGTGTCGCATTCATCTCCCGCTTTGAAAAGCGGGAGTATTCTGCGACCTAAATAAATTAGGATTTCGGATTTAGGATTTAAAATTATATGCTAATCGGCATTGATGCGTCGCGGGCGAATAAGCCGCGAAAAACCGGCGTGGAGTGGTATTCCTATCATTTGATTGAAGAATTCAAAAAGATAGATAGAAATAACCACTATTTTTTATATACGAATAAACCGTTAACCAATGAACTCGCGCGCTGTCCATCAAACTTTGAAGAACAGATGTTGCGGTGGCCATTGCCGCGGCTCTGGACGCTCGGCCGATTGAGTTTGGAAATGAAATTCGGCAGACGGACTCCCGATGTTTTGTTCGTTCCAGCTCACACTATCCCGTTTTTCAACCCAAAGCGCGTGGTGGTTACTGTTCACGATATAGGATTCGAACATTTTTCGTCTCTTTATCCTTGGGCAGACAAATTATATCATCGCTTTTCAATCCAGTTCATAAAACGATTCGCGGACAAAATCATCACTGTCTCCAATTTTTCAAAACGCGATTTAGTTGAAACGTATAAAATTCCGGCGGAAAAAATCGCGGTGGTGTATAATGGATATGATGAAAGTTTTTACAAAATTACGAATTACGGATTACGGATTACGGATTACAAATATATTTTGTTCATCGGACGGCTGGAAGAAAAAAAGAACGTCGCGCGATTAGTGGAGGCATTTGGAATATTTAAAAGAAAACATCAGGCGGACAAGCATAAGTTGGTCTTAATCGGAAGGCCGGGGTTTGGATTCGAGTGTGTTCAAAAAATAATTGACGAATTTGGACTGCAAAACGTGGTTATTATGCTCGGTTGGATTGAAGAAAAAGAATTGTCGAACTATTTAAATCAAGCTGACTTGTTCGTCTTCCCGTCGCTTTTTGAAGGATTCGGAATCCCAATCCTGCAAGCAATGGCTTGCGGCTGTCCGGTGATTTGCTCGAATACGACCAGTTTGCCGGAAATCAGCGGCGAAGCGGCTTTGATGTTTGACCCGCAAAAAGTCGAAAATATCGCTTCAAGGATGGAGCAGGTCTTATTGAATCCAGAAGTCAGCGAGTCATTGCGCGAAAAGGGATTGCGCCAGGTTCAAAATTTTTCTTGGCGAAAATGCGCTGAACAAACGCTTGAAGTAATACAAGATATACAGATGGGGACAGAATAAACAGGATAAGCGAGATAGAATTCAAATCCTAAATTCAAAATCCTAATTTCTAAACAAATTCTAAATTACAAATCTCAAATTCCAAATTTCTATTTTCTATTTACAAATTACGAGTTACGGATTACGAAATCAAAGTTTTGTCGTTAAAAATATCTAATAAAATATGAACGCGAACTCGCGATTTAACTGGCCGATCATCGGGCATGAAAAAATTAAAAGGTTTTTGGAAAAATGCGTGGCCAACAGCAGTTTCGCCCACGCTTATCTTTTCCATGGCCCGGAGATGAGCGGCAAGATGGCGCTGGCGAAAGCGTTCAGCGCTTCTTTGCTTTGCGAGAATTTCCGTCTGCTGTCGGAAAAAAAAGAGAATTTAACATTGCCTTGCGGCGTTTGTTCGCCTTGCCGCCAATTTCAGAAAAAAATTCATCCTGATTTTTACATTGTCGAAAAAGAAGTCAATGAAAAAACCGGCCAGAAAAAAAACGCGATCAGCGTTTCCCAAATTCGGGCGCTTTTGGAAAAAATATCAAAGCGCTCTTTTTCCAATTCATTTAAAATAATAATTTTCCCGGAAGCAGACGCGCTGAACGAGGAAGCGAGCAATTGTTTGTTGAAAAGTTTGGAAGAGCCGCCAGCGCGGACAATTTATATTTTAATTGCTCTTCAAAAAGACGCCCTTTTGCCGACAATTCTTTCGCGGATGCAAACGTTCAAATTTTTGCCGGTGCCGAAAGAAACGATTTATCAATATCTCATGGTCAACGGCGCGAATCGGGACGCAGCGAACAGCATTTCCAGAATCGCGGTCGGCCGGCCGACCGCGGCCGTGGATTTGTTCGCCAACGCGGAGAAATTCCGGCGAGCGCGGGAAGAGAAGCGCGAATTGCTGAAATTTTTCACCGGAGGAATAGTCGAGCGATTCCAGTTGGTTGAAAGTTTTATTAATGAGAATCACGAGCAGGACGCGATGTTGTCTAAATTGGACCAATTGGAAATAATCGCCCGCGACATTCTGCTCTTTTCGTTTCAGGCGAAGGACTTGGCTGTTTGCGAGTTTCTCGGCGATGAGCTGACGCGTTTAGCGGCGGGAAATTCAGCGGCTGATTTGACGAATTTTATTTTTCAAATCGCGGCGACAAAGCGTTATTTGCGCGCTAACGTGAACGCGCGTTTGGCGTTGGAGAATTTGGTCATTTAAAAGAGGGAACGGTAATTGATTACTGATTTCTACTGATATACTGATTTTATGGATAGAGATATCCGTAATTCGTAATCCGTAATTCGTAAATCGTAATTCGTAATTTTTGACTACTAATTACGAATTCTGCTACGGATCTACGAATGGCTACGAATTTGAATTTTAGGTTTTAGAAAAACAGATCTTAATCCCACGGGCGTAAGCCCGTGGATGAAGACTTCCCGCTATCCTCGTGGTAGAATAGCAGTATATGAAATTCTATAGACAAGGACATAGCACATATTATGCAAAGTATCATCTAATATTG
>JACRNX010000001.1 GCA_016214755.1 Candidatus Falkowiibacteriota bacterium | reverse complement strand
GCGTGGACGAACTTGACGCCGAGTTCGCCTATTTAACCGAATTAAGTAATGATCCGTTCGCTGATTTGGACGGCGATTTACAGATGATCAGCGGTCTCACAAACGGAAAAACAGAGGGGGCGGAGGAATCAACGCCAGCCGTTGCCACGGACAGTACGACTTCATCCTTAGATACGAATTTTAAAAATATGGAGTCAGAATTTAGTAAATTTGAGAGTGACCTAAAAAGTTTAAATAGTTTGGGCGAAGGGAAATCACTGGACGGAATTGATGACACATTATCAGCCATTGATGACGTTCTTTAGTTAAGAAATTAAGAAATCAAAAAATCAAATTTAAATAACGAACAAACATATGAAATCAACAATCAACAAAATTTTAATCTCCATGGTTCTTTGCGCGTTTACATTATCTTGTTTGGCTTTGCCGGTTGCGGCTGCGCCGGCAGGACAGAATTTAGGTCAAAATGTCATTGGTAATCCAGGACAAAATCTGGTTGGACAGAATCAGGGACAAAATACGGTTGGCAGTCAAGGCCAAAAAAATGTCATCGGCAGTCAAGGACAGAATTCCGCTGGACAGAATCAGGGGCAAAATCCAGTTGGTAGTCAAGGCCAAAAAAATGTCATCGGCAGTCAAGGACAGAACTCCGCTGGACAGAATCAGGGACAAAATCCTGTTGGTAGTCAAGGCCAAAAAAATGTTATCGGCAGTCAGGGACAAAATCCTGTTGGCAGTCAGGGCCAAAAAAATGTTATTGGCAGTCAGGGACAAAATCCTGTTGGTAGTCAAGGCCAAAAGAATATCATCGGCAGTCAGGGACAGAATCAAGCCGGACAGAATCAAGCTGGACAGAATCAAGCCGGACAGAATCAAGCTGGACAGAATCAAGAGCAAAATCTAGCTGGCAATCAGGGGCAGACTGGCAATCAGGGACAGAATTCTGGCGATAATCAAGGCCAAGGGAATGTCTCTGCGCAAGATGGAAATGCTTCTGTGAATCAGGCCGATACTCGGCGCGAGGCATTCGCGGAAAAATATGAAAGAATGCAAGCGGTGTATCAAGAAAAGATTAAGACCCATGAAGCGGCGCGAAAGCATTTCTTGGAATTAGGCAAACAATATGCTGATTCAGAGAGGCAAGAAGAAAAGCACGAAGAAATCAAATTACTAATGATTGAACAAGTGCGAAGATATTTAGAAAACGCGGTTGAAACAATGCTGCAAAGAGTGGAATCGTTAAAGGAGCGCGTCTCCAATATGCCCGGAATTTCCAGCGCCAACAAAGAAAAACTTATCGCTGACTTGAATAAAGACATGGCTTGGTTAAAAGACAAATTGGCGGAAGCGAAAAACACGAGCGAGTTGGAAGAGTTGAAAAAAATCGCGGAAGCAATTCGCGGTTACTGGAAAGACCATGATTTGAGGGTTAAGCAGATTACTGGTTATGTCTTGCTTGGAAACGCGGATAAGGTTATTGAAAAAGCGGAAAACATGGCGAAAATCGTGGAACAGCGGATTCAGGTATTGGAGAAAAATGGATTGGATGCCGCGCTGGCGGAAAATTATCTTGCTGAATACAAAGAATTGCTTTGGCTCGCGAAACAAAAACAAGCAGAGGTAGAGACAATGTTTGGGAGCATTGGTTCGGATGTCGTCAGCGGCGTTGACGCGTTTCATGAAGGAATGCAGATAATGCAGGACTTCAAAAAATTATTGTTGGATGTCAGAGACAGGATGAAAGACGCGCTTCAGGAGATTAAAAATCTTGGCGTAAAGTTTGACGCGGCTTCACTAGCGCCAAAAGAGAAGGATGTTGACATTGACGATAAAAATGAATAAAAGGGAAAAACAATAAGCGAAAAATAAAAATCCGGCCCCTGCAGCTTTACGCGAAGGGGGGTGGATTTTTCGCTTTAAACAAGTTATAATATAGAGGTCATCTCAAAACCCTCTTTCGTCGCGAAATTTCTAAATTCTGTGCGAAAATTGTGAAAAGCGAGGAGGTTTAATGGTTAAATTAAGCTGACGAGCTTTGAACAATTTGCAGCCAGAATTTAGAAATTGCAGCAGAATATGGGGTTTTGAGATGACCTCATAAGCAATATGAAATTCAAATTTCCTTACAAAGGTTATCATCCGGACGAGTTAGTCCGGCGCGCCGGCTTTGGCCAGTGGAAAGATAAGGCGCATGGCGGCATCAGCTATACTCGAAAATTAGGCACGGAAAATTATCCGCGTTTTCATGTCCATATCGTCGAATACGAAAAATATTTTGAAGTGGAATTACATTTGGACCAAAAACAGCCGTCGTATTTAAAAGGGAAAGCCCATTCGAGTGAATACGATGGGCAAGTGGTTGAAGACGAGGCGCGCCGGATTACCGCGGTAATCGCGGGGATTTATGAGGGTCGTAATCCGTAAATCGTAATTCGTAATTGGTAATTTATAAAAATTCTAAATCCTAATATCGAAATTCTAAACAAATACCAAATTTCAAATTACAATTCATAAAAATTGTTTGAGATTTAATTCATTGTAAAATTTAAGTTTGTTTAGGATTTAGGATTTCGAATTTAGGATTTAACTTTATTATCTCGTCTATTTCAGGACTTCATCTGTACATCTGTAAAAATCTGTACATCTTGTATTTTAAAGTTTTTCGATTTTCTCAAGTTTCTTTTTAATTATTTGCAATTCGCTAAGGATTTTTTCAATCTCGTGCTCGGCTTTTCGGTCAATTAAATAATCATAGCGCTGATTCAAGCGATCGCGCTGGGCTTCGCGGTTTTGACTCATGAGAATCACCGGCGCCTCCATGGCGGCGAGGCACGATAGCGTCAAATTCAGCATGATAAACGGCCACGGGTCCCAGCGGAGTTTCCAGGCGATTAAGTTTAGCATGATCCAAACGGCGATGTAGGCGAGCACGATGAAAATAAACCGCCAACTGCCGCAGAAGCCGGTTACTTTGTCCGCCGCGCGCTGTCCTAAAGTCAACTGCTCGCGCGGCAAATCAATCACGCAATGCTTTTTCGGATTGTAGATGTCCTTGATTTTTTTGGGTAAGTTGTATTTAGTCATATTCACATAATAACATATTTCGCGCGTTAAGTTAAATGATGAGTTGTGAATAATTATGGGTAATCAGAAAATAGAAAGTAGAAAGTAGAATCTAGAAGTTTGTTGGAGCGCACTTTTTTGTATTATGTCATCCTATCCTAAATTCTATTTTCTACTTTCTAGATTCTAAATTCTGTTTTTTTATGGATCAAGTTGACGAGATAAAACAAAAACTTGACATTGCCGGCGTGGTCGGCGAGTATGTTCCACTCAAAAAAGTTGGACGGAACTTGAAAGCGCGTTGTCCGTTCCACCACGAAAAAACTCCGTCTTTTTACGTTTCGCCGGACCGTCAGATTTGGCATTGTTTTGGTTGCAACGAGGGCGGCGATATGTTCACTTTCGTCCAAAAAATCGAAGGCATTGAATTTCCCGAGGCCTTGCGGATTTTGGCGCAGAAAGCTGGCGTTGAATTAAAACACTATGACCCGCGAGTAGCGAGCCAAAAAAATCGGTTGTTCGATATTTGCGCCGGCGCCGCTGATTTTTGGCATCAGCGTTTAAGTCAGAATCAAAATCGAGAAGCAGGAGCTTACATCGAAAAACGCAAAATCAAGCCAGCGACCATCGCTGAATTTAAAATCGGGTTTGCTCCGGATTCGTGGGACGAGACAATGAAATTTTTGCTGGTCAAAGGTTTTTCAGAAAGCGAAATTTTTCAAGCAGGGCTCACGGTGAAAAAAGAAAAGGGCTCGGGCTATTATGACCGTTTTCGCGGCCGGCTTATTTTCCCGATAAGGGACATTCATGGCAATATAATTGGTTTCTCCGGCCGAACGTTAAAAGCGGACGAGGCGGCGAAATATATCAACACGCCGGAAAGCCCGATTTATCATAAAGGCGGCGTGCTTTTTTGTCTTGACAAAGCGAGGCAGGCGATTCGCGAGCAGGGATACGCGATTATCGTCGAGGGCAACATGGACGCTTTAACCTGCCACGAAGCTGGATTCAAAAATGTCGTTGCCTGTTCTGGCACGGCGCTGACCATGGACCAAATCAGATTGCTCAAAAGGTACACGGAGAATGTCGTTTTATGTTTTGACCAGGACGCGGCCGGCCAAGCGGCGGCGGAGAAAAGCATTGATTTGCTGTTCGACGAAGAGATGAACGTGAAAATCATTGAATTGAAATATGGCAAAGACCCGGATGAGTGCGTTAAACACGATGTCCAAGTTTGGATTGATTCAATAAAAACGTCCAAGGCGGTTATGCAGTTTTATTTTGATAAATATTTTACAGCTGACGCGCTGAAAGACCCGCACAAGAAAAAGCAAGCGGCCAAAATTGTTTTTAGCCGGTTAGAAAAAATAAAAGATAAAATCGAGCGGGACTTTTGGATTAAGCGGGCGGCCGAGATATTGGCGGTCGATGAAGGCATTATTCGCGAAGCGCTGGCCGCGTCCGATAAATTGAAACAAAAGCCAGGAAAAAATTTAAAAGAACCTGAGAAAAAAACAGCGGAAAGCCGCGGGCTGGAAGAGCAATGTTTTGAAAAAATTTTGGCCATCTTGCTGAATTTTCCCAGATTGATTTCCTTCGCCATCGAGTCCCTGCCGCCTGATTACGTTCTGAACGAAAAACAGAAATTGTTTTACAAGGATTTAATTTTGTTTTATAATAACGAGACAGGCGTTTCTCCTGAAAAAATAAACCAATGGTTAAAAAACGGCAGTTTTCAATTTGAAAAAAGCTATTTGGATAGCTTGATTTTGTTAATCGAAAAGTTTTATGAAGGATTTTCCGCGGAAGAAATTAATAATGAATTAGTCGGGCTTATTAAAGTGGTTAAAATCCATTATCTTGATGAAAAAATAAAAAGTTTGAGCCAGTCGCTGGCGCGCGCAGAACAAGAAGGCGAGAAGGAGGCGGAAACACAATACGCGACTGAAATAATGAATCTTGAAGAACAAAGGGCGAGATTAAAATAGAGGGCACGAGAAGACAAGCAAGACAAGGTCAGCAAGACAAGCGAGACAAGCGTTGACTCGTCTCACTTGTCTTGCTTGTTTTACTTGTCTTGCTGATTATTTTATATTATGAGTAGACGCAGAGCCACAATTAAACATCGGCCGATGAGGCCTCAAAGAACAGCTAATCACGCTGTTTCAAAAAAAATAAAAAAAACCCTTAGCCGGATGGGAAAATTTTTTCGGGGCGCCCGCGAACAGCGGACCGCGGGGCGCCCGCGTTTTCAAAAAACCGCGGTTCGCGAAGAAGCGGTTAAAAGGAAAAAGGCCTTGCCGCCGGACAAGGAAACAATACGGAAGCTGATTGTCAAAGGGCGTTCGAGAAACTTTTTAACCGAGGAAGAAATTATCCGGGTTTTTACCGAAGTGGAAGATTATATCGGCGTTTACGAGGATTTTTTGGATGAACTGGACAATTTAGGATTGCAGGTGCTGGAGATGCGCGGCGGCATTTTGGGACGGCGCGAAGACCGCCAAAAAATTTTAGCGAAGGTGACGCCAGTGACCAGCGGGGACGCGAAATTCAGTTCAATCATTTCCGAGCTCTCCGCTGATTCGATTCAAATGTACCTCCGGGAAATCGGAAAAATACCTTTGCTGACGTCAGAAGAAGAACTGGCGCTGGCGAAACGCAAAGAGCGCGGTGACGTAGAAGCGTCGAAAAAGTTGATTGAAAGCAATTTGCGTTTAGTTGTTTCCATCGCTAAACGGTTCGTCGGAAAAAGCTTGTCGCTTTTGGATTTGATTCAGGAGGGGAACATTGGCTTGTTCCGAGCGGTGGAAAAGTTTGAATACAGAAAGGGATATAAATTTTCCACTTACGCCACTTGGTGGATTCGGCAGGCGATCACGCGGGCGCTCGCCGACCAATCACGGACAATTCGCATTCCCGTGCACATGGTGGAAACCATTAATCGTTATCATCAAATCGAAAGGCGTTTGATTCAAGATTTAGGACGCGAGCCATTGCCAGAAGAAATCGCGGCCGAGATGGATGAAGCGGTTGAAAAAGTCAAATACATCATTAAAATTTCGCAGGAAACGATTTCGCTCGAAACATCGGTTGGCGATGAAGACGAGGAAAGCACGTTGGAGGATTTTATCGAGGACGTAAAGAATGTCAGTCCGGACCGGTCGGCGGCGTTGCGGCTTCTCAAGGATTACGTCTTGCAGATAATAAAAGAATTATCGCCGCGCGAGCAGAAGATATTGGAAATGAGGTTCGGTTTGACGGACGGCGTCGCCCACACGCTCGAGGAAGTCGGCCAGGAATTTGACGTGACGCGCGAACGCATCCGGCAGATTGAAGCCAAGGCGCTCGAGAAGATTCAGCAGTTTCCAGGCGTTGAAAAGTTGAGGGATTATTGAGGAACGAGAAAACACTGAAGCACTGAAGCACTAAAGTACTGAAACAAAAAAACAAGAAAACAATTAAGAAGCGAAAAATTCCGTAACAAGCGGAATTTTTCGCTTGTATAAAAATTACGAATTAGGTTTAATAGTAAATAAATTAGGATGAATTCAGTATCGTTTCAATCAATTTGTAGCGGCGACAACGTTTCAGGCCATTATGATTATTCAGTAGCTTTTTCAATTTACTAAAGTAGCCTTCCAAGGAGTTATTGGTGTTGGG
>JACRNX010000054.1 GCA_016214755.1 Candidatus Falkowiibacteriota bacterium | reverse complement strand
GAGCAAAACATGTGGGTCATTGCCGCTACCGCGCCGGCTATTCAGGCGGTCAAAACTATTCATTAAAGCACAAGTCAAAACTATCAAGGTATGACATTTCTATTTCCCTCAAACTATGACATTTCTATTTCCCGTTGACATGTGGTGAAATTTGTTGACAGATTTATTTAATTATTTTAAAGTAAAGTGTTAAAGTTGCCAATTAGGAAGTCAGTTGATATATTGAAATTGGGGTGCTGTTCTTTACAACAATTTTCCCGGAAAGGAGGGAAAAATGAGCGAAGTATTGATAGCGACGGTGGCGATTGATATCAGTGAAGTGACGGACGAGGCGATGAAAGAGTTGGCGGATTTGGATGAAACATTGGCTGAAGTTATTCGCTACTTTAACGCGGAAGAACTGATGACCGAATGCGTGAAAAAGTTTTTGACTGACTTGCGCGACAGCGGGAAATACACGATTGAAGCAGGATTTTTGATGACTGAAAGCAAGCATTTGCAGGAATTTGATAGCGCTGGCAATAAAATCCTTGGCGTCGTGAAGAGCGAGAAGCTAGCGGTGGGAATTGGTTTCGCTGTTTCAGGAAAAGGCCGGGTCGGGTTTATTGATTATCGAGCCGATATTATGGCTCCTAGAAATGCTCCTAAAAATGATTCAGCGGAAGCATTTCGTTTCAAGAGCGAAGCAAAAGATTTACTACTCACAGAAGCGCTGGCGGCGATATTCAGAGCCACGGGGTTTAATATTTCTGAATTTCATCTTGAACGCGATCAATCAAACGGCGCTTTGCTTAGCGTTAATATGACGGGGGTAAAGTAGCCATGGCCGACAAAATCAGCGTTGAAATCAGAGACGGCAAAGCCAAGTTTGACTTTGATTTTCCGAATGACGCTGGCCGGCGCCGGTGCCGCGCGCAGGCATTGTTTGTCCGCGCGTTGCTCGGCAAGATGGGTTTGAATTTGGAAGTGGAGTCGAGCGAGCCGCGGCCGGCGAAAGAAGCGGAGGTGGCCAATGTCCGCCAAGCGCAAAGAACGTAAAAAGTTACCGAAGTATGTCCGCGGAATTATTATTCCAGACAAAAATCGTCTGATTTTGGAAACAAACCAAGACGGCTTGTTAAAAGCAATGCAAATTCTTTTGGGACAGTTTGGTTTCAAAATTGAGAGCGAAGGCATTAGCCCTTGCGGATGAAAGGAGTTGAACATGGCCGAGGAAAAAGCAGAGCGCAAACTAGAAAAAACGCTATGGGGTTTTCGGCCGGCTGACGTGATTCTGCGGGTGGTCATAACTAAAGAGGGAGCCACTGTTTTTCAGCCGTTCACCGTGGTAGCGATATTGGACGATAAAGTTCTTTGGGCGGAAAATGACGCCGGTGACCAAGCGCGAATTAACAGTCCTGAAAACTTGATGCTTTTCAAAAGGCCTTATTTCCCATATAAAGTTAAAGATAAAGTTCAAGCGCTTAATGGAAAGGCGAAAGCGCATGAAGGATTAATCGTGCTGATGAATCCTTTTACCAATGAACTGCTGGTTGATTTCAGCGGATTTCAAGCTGGCCATCAAGGCGACGATAAATGGAATGAGCCGTGGTTTCCAAAGGGGCTGCGGACAAAAAACAAGAGTTGTCTATGGCAAACAGTTGACAACTTCGTGATTTCAACTAGCACCGGGCCGAAGATTTTCGCTGAAAAAGGCGTGGCGGGAAAAATGAAGCCCATGGCCGCGGAGACAGAGCTAGCGCCGGTCTGGCTTGACGAGGTTTTTGAAAAAACGCAAGCTGGACTTGGCCATATTTTCACGCTCTCAGGCAATGTATTCGATTGGCAGAAAGACCAGCGCGGAAATTATCTTTCTCTGGCGCAATATCTGGAACAGGTTTTTGAGCAAAGAGAAATTTTTATGTATTATTCCATATCGGCTGGGCTGCAATTCGCGAAGCTGGAAATGGAAAAATTGTTCCGTTGCCGTTATGTCCGAGAAGTGGGCAAGGACTGTCAGCTGGGAGCGGCGGAACGCAAGCTGGGCATGGCCATGCAAGAGGCGCGCGACAAGGTGCCGCTTGACCAACTCATTGGTAAAATGCCGGAAGATGTTTTTCCTGTTTTGGAAAAAGCGTTTATTGACGCGGACGATTCGGGAAATTCTAAATTATCAAAGATTTTGGTAATTAATTTCGCGGAGAATATTTTTCCCAATAATGCTTTCACTGGCAATCAATCGCGCGTTGATAGAATCAACGCTGAAACGATTTTGCGCTGGGCCAAGGATTATCGTGTTCGCGAATCAGGCGCGCTCATCTTTCTCGTCGCGGACCAGTTGGCAGATTTGGACCAATGCCTGCGCGAAGGCCACACGGAAATCGTGCCGATAAGAATTTCAAAACCAGATGACGCGAGCAGGATTAAGCGGTGGGGATATTTGCGGGCAATCGCTGGCGCGGAATTGGACGTCAGTTTGGATGAGGATGTTTTAGGCAGGGTCACGAACGGCTTGTCATTAAAACAACTTGATGAATTGCAGGCATTGTCGAGGGTGCGGGCGGAAATGATTACACTCGCCAAAATCCGCCAGAGGAAGCAGGAACTTTTGCAGGAAGAATTCGGCGGGTTGCTAAAAGTCGTGCGGCCAGACCATGGGATGGAGTATTTCGGCGGTCGGCCTGAATTGGTTAGCTATCTTCGGCAATTGCAATTCAATGTTTTGCGAGGAATATGGCGCCGCGTGCCAGTCGGGATTCTGGCGCCCGGACCGCCCGGGACAGGAAAAACGACTCTTTGGAAATGCTACGCGTTTGAAACAGGAATGAATTGCGTTGAACTTGGCAATTTGCGCCAGATGTGGGTGGGCGCGTCTGAAGCTGACACGGACAAAGTGCTGACCGCGATTGACGATATGTCGCCGGTCGTCGTGTTGGAAGACGAGGCCGACCAATCCGAAGCGGCGCGGGACGCGCCGCAAGGGGATTCAGGGGTTTCTAACCGTCTTCGCCAAAAAAAGTTTATCTTTTGTTCTGACCCGAGGCGCCGCGGCCGCGTCATTTGGGTGCGCATCTCGAACCGCGCTGACCTGATTGATCCGGCGTATTTGCGCAAAGGCAGGAGCGATGAAGTAATTCCATTCGTCTTGCCGTCTGAAGAAGATATGGCGGAAATTTTCCGGGTGAAATTCATGGAATACGGAATTCCGACGGACATTGATGATTTCGCGCCATTCGCCAAAGCGGCGAAAAAGCGGATTTACGTCACTGGCGCTGATATTGACTGGATGGTTAGGGAAGCGGATATCAAAGCGGGCAATGTCGAAAGAGAATACGTTGACGCTGATTTGCTTTCGCAGGCAGTGGATGACTGGGAATTACAGACAAATTCGATTGACATTGATTATCAAATTGTTCTCGCCTTGCGCGGCAGTTCAAAGCGCTTGCGGCCGGATGGTTGGCCGAATATGCTTGTTGAAGCAGAGGAGCGGCTGAAAAAATCTCTCACCCCGCCTTGCGCCTTGGACTGCGATTTGCTCAAAAGCAAAGGCGGCACAACGACGCTAACGCGGCAGACGCCGCCAATTGTCCATTAAAAATGTAGGGAACGCATATATGCGTTCCCTACTCTAACAAAGAATTTGTCAAAGGACGAATTTTTTGTCAGAATATTGTTCGTTAAAATTATAAAGGAAGGAGAAAGAAAATGACGCCAAAAGAAGAAGCGGAGATATTGCGTTTGATTCGAGTATTGTTTTGCCAATTTGAAAAAGCGGAAAAGACGAAAAAATTTCCGCTCTTTTCGCCGCTCAAAACATGGGTCAGCGCCAGCGGCAAGGTTCAATTCGAAATCGCCGGCGCGACTGAAGACGCGGCTTTGTCGCTGAAAAGCATTGGCGTTACTATTTATCATCTGCTTGCCGGCGAATCGGAAGTAACAAAGGAAAGTTATCGCGTTGACGGCTATCATCGCCGTCCCATTCGCTCTAAATATTGGACGCTCATCGAATATATGCTTTCCGGCCGAGCGACCAACGCTTCAATTGTCAGAAAACAGTTGAGCTGGGGCAGAGAAGCGGCTGATTGGTGGAAAAATTTGCGCCAATCGTCGAGGCAATTCTATTTTAAAACATTGTCACCTTCTCGTCAGCGGCAGATTAAAGATGATGACCTTGCCGTCAGTTCGGTTGGCGCACTTAGGCCTTTTTCTACTACCCATCAACGTTGGTCGCCAGACGTCAATTCTGATAATGTCAGGCGGCACTTGATTAAAACTGGTGGTTATATTTCGGATTTTATTAAATGGGCGATTTTTCTTAGCAGTATATTTTTATTGATATTTTCTGGTTTTCTGTTCATCTATTTTATTGAAACGTTTGTTTCGACAGGATTAAATATCAGTTTGTCCTTATTTATTTTTTGTCTTATCGTAGTCGGCGTGCTAATACCAGTTCGGGACGAGCTTAACTTCAAAAAAGCATTGGCATGTTTGCTGGGCGTGATCATCATTTCAGTCGCGCTTTGGCAATTGGCTGAAAAATCATTTTTCTGGCTGCCGATACAAAAAGATAAAAATGGCGAAGCGATTTCGTTGATTATAGTTGACCGAGCGACCGAGCGTTTTGTCGCGCGATTGACGAAAAATTCCGATGATTCCTTGGCGCGTTTTACGGAAGACAAGATTGATTTAGTGAAATATAGAGTCGAGTGCGGATTACCTCTTAAAGGACGAACGAGCACAATGTGCCGGTTGGCTATTTCTGGAAAAGAATTAATTTTGCCATTGGACATTGAATATCGTCTCGATGTTTTTAATTATGACGAGTACGCTCAAGCTTTGCGCGCATGGGAAACACAAAAACATTTGGAAGAAGAGATTGCAAAATATTTCGACGGGCTGACTCGCAATGTAAATCGTTATTGGCAGAGTTTGCAAACAGAAAATTCAGCGACAGCCGACGATGTTGAACAAGCGATGCAACAAATGAAAGTGCTGGCTTTTTTGCGGCAAGAAATCCAGCGGCAGGGATTATCGTGCGGCGAGCAGGTGACTAATCAATGGGTTTGCCGCAATCAAAGCGGCGCCGAGGTCTGCGAGGAGACGGTATTAGCGCCGGAAAAGATTGAGATGATTAAAAACGTCTGCGAGCGTCCGGAGAAAAGAATTTTGCCATTTGTTCAGTTGACTGTTAGATAAAAGTATAGACTCTGGGATTGCTTCACCTCGCTAAGAACGCGAGGTTCGCAATGACTTGTTTGTCCACGTCATTGCGAGGAGTTCGACGACGAAGCAATCTCGATATTATAAAGGTTTAGAAGGCAATCCGCTTATCAACAATAGGCGGATTTAATTTTAGCCATTTTTGAGGGCTTGACGTGTTTATAATAACGCGGTATTATTGAATCAACAATTTAATCCGCAGACAACAGGCAATTTGTCATAAATGTAAGACCTGTCTAGGAAAATAGCTTGTTAGGTTGTAGCTTCTTAGGCAATTCAGACTGAAAAGAAGCTAAGAAGCTAAGAAGCTAAAAAGCTTTTCTATTCTGCGGACTAAACGCAGATTTTTTCATTGTTACAAATTACAAATCATTACAAATATACAAATTATTTAACGGTTACAAATTACAAATTATTACGAATATACAAATTATTTAGAGCCCGTATTATTTCCGCATCGCACGTTACTCGTTACCCGTTGCGCGTCCCGCGTTACTCGTTACGCGTTACTAATAAAGCATATGCCAAAGACAAAACAACAAAAAGAAGAAATCGTGAAAACATTGGTTGATAAAATCGCCAGCGCGAAATCGCTCATCATCGCTTGCCAAGACGGTTTGACGGTGGAGGCGGCACAGGAGCTTCGCGAAAAATGTCGCCAAGAGCGAGTGGATTTTATTTCCGTGAAAAAGACGCTTTTGCGGCGAGCGCTCGCGAGCCGCGGTTTTGAGGAAGCGAATATCAAGGCCATGTCCGGCAGTTTGGCGCTCGCGCTCTCCGCTGACGATGAAGTCGCGCCGGCGAAGATACTGAAAACGTTCGCCAAGACGCACGAGCAAGTCGCTTTTCGCGGCGGGCTGTTAGAGGGCCGATTAATCGGCGTTGAAGAAGTCAATTTTTTGGCCAGTTTGCCAGGGAAAATCGAGCTCATCGCGAAAGTCGTCGGTTCTATCAAAGCGCCGGTGTCTGGATTCGTCAATGTTTTGGCCGGCAATTTGCGCGGGCTCATAAATGTGTTAAACGCGATTAAAAATAAATAAATGATTTAAATACATGATTACTGATTTATACTGATATACTGATTGCATGAAAGAGTAGTCTAAATTATCTTGTTTATCATGTTTATCTTCTTCCCACTTTCATCTGCATATCCGTATAAATCCGTACATCTTGTATAACAATATGTCAGAAGAAAAAAAAGAAGTCGTCGTGCCGGAGAAATTCAAATCTTTGGTGGAGACGATTGAAAAAATGTCGGTCATGGATTTAGCCGAACTGGTGAAAATCCTCGAAGATAAATTCGGCGTTAGCTCGTCAGGGCCAGTCGCGTTCGCGGGCGCGATGCCGGGCGCGGTCGCGACTCCAGCGGTGGAAGAAAAAACGTCATTCGACATTGAATTAGCGGCTGTGGGCGAAAATAAAATCGCGGTGATCAAAGTCGTTAAAGAAATCACAGGCTTGGGGCTGAAAGAAGCGAAGGATTTGGTTGACGCCGCGCCGAAGATGCTCAAACCGGCGGTAAAGAAAGAAGAAGCGGAGGAAATGCGGAAGAAATTGCAAGCCGCGGGCGCGACGGTGAATCTAAAGTGAAATTAAAATTTTTCGAGACGGTTTGCTTTGCAGGCGAGTTCTCCGAAGGGTGACTTTTTGGCGTCAAAAAGTCACCAAAAAGCGCTGGGGCTCCGCATTCGCGTGGGGGCGATTGTTGTTCGTGAGAAATGTGTTGGCGAAGCTTCGCCCCAGACCCCGTGATATGCACAATAGATAGTTTCGAATACGGATTAAGGACAGGAGGATATTATGCAAACGTGTTCTTTGATCACGGTGACCGTAAAAAAACCGTTCATGATTGTTGATATGGCGAGAAGGTCAGTTGAAGAATTCAGGATTTCATGTTCGCCTGGGAAATACGAACTTGAGCCGGTCAATGTCGAAGCATTAGACGTTAAAGTTGTTTGGTACGTGATAAAAGGAACTCAATACGGATTGCCGGTTCAAGAATGGAAAACGCATGTCCAGGAATGGACTGATTGATTGGAGATGTCGCCTTAATTTTTTGAAAGCAATTCCGCGGAAAATTATCCGCGGGTTTTTTATGTACGAACTACGAACAAATACGAAATTACGAACAACATTAAAATGGGTCGGTTTTTTTTGCTGATTGATAAAATGCTTTTCGCGTGATAAAATGATAATAATCGGTAACGTGTAATTAAGTAATTTGGTAATTAGGTAATTCGTTGAACATTGAGCATTGAACATTAAGATTTGTATTTTTATATTTTTACTTACTTATGTCTCAATATTATAACGCCCAGTGGACGAGAAATTTATTTGAACCAAAAAGCCATGAGCCGTTCAAATTAAGCAGAAGCAAGCTGGATTTATTTTTAACGTGTCCGCGCTGTTTTTATCTGGATTGCCGTTTGGGCGTCGGCCGGCCGCCGGGTTTTCCGTTTAACCTGAACTCTGCGGTTGACGCGTTACTCAAAAAGGAATTCGACATCCATCGCGCGAAAGGTGAAGCACATCCGTTGATGAAAGCGTACGGGATTAAAGCGATTCCGCTCGCGCACGCTGATTTGGATAATTGGCGCAATAATTTCGTTGGCGTGCAATATCTGCACGCGCCAACCAACTTGCTGATTACTGGCGCGGTTGATGATATTTGGATCAACGCGCAAGACGAATTTATTGTTGTTGATTATAAGGCGACGAGTAAGTCCGAAAAAATTGTCGCCTTGGACCAAGAATGGCAAGATGGTTATAAAAGGCAAATGGAAATTTACCAGTGGTTGCTTCGGCAGAAAGGATTTAACGTCGCTGATATCGGTTATTTCGTGTATTGCAATGGCCGGCGGGATAAAGCGGCGTTTGACGGAAAACTTGAGTTTGACGTAACGCTCATATCGCATCAAGGAAATACCAATTGGGTGGAGCCGGCCATTTTAAACGCGCACAAATGTTTACGACAATCAAAAGTTCCCAAAGCTGTTTTTGATTGCGATTATTGTTGTTATCGGGAGGCGGCGGGGAACTCGTAAAAAGAAAATAGAAAGTAGAAAGTAGAATCTACTGACTTTCCGCACTTAGGTTAATACTCCAGCTTTCCGTAAACAGCTTTTTAATAATCTTTTGTCTGCCTTGATTCTTCTAAATGATCCACGGACTAGCCGTTTAAGATGTTTCAATCCTTTCGG
>JACRNX010000005.1 GCA_016214755.1 Candidatus Falkowiibacteriota bacterium | reverse complement strand
GGATATTTTGTATCAACGGTGGGAGTGAATGAAGCAGCAGTAAGAAAATACATTGAAAATCAAGGACGAGAGGATAGCGGGCAAGCGCAGCTTGAAATAGGTTAATGCCACGGGCGTAAGCCCGTGGAAGTTTACAATTTATTTAGGATTTAGATATTCGGATTTAAAGTTTTTACCAGCGATCGTTATAGAAGCGGAAGTTAGTTAAAAACAGGATAAATAAAAGAACGTTTATGAACGAAAAAATACAAAAGGTAATTGAAAAAATTCGTCCGTCCCTCCAAATGGATGGCGGCGACGTTGAGTTAGTCGAAGTCACTGGCGACGGCGTGGTCAAAGTCCGTCTGCGCGGCGCCTGCGCCCATTGTCCAATGTCGGTTTTGACCTTGAAACAAGGCGTTGAAGCGGCGATTAAGAAAGAGGTTCCGGAAATCAAAAAAGTCGTCGCTGTTTAGTTTAGGTAAAAATTTAAAGTAATAAATTAAAAATCCAATTACGGATTTTAAGTCCCGTGTCACCCTGAGCGAAGTCGAAGGGACGAATTACGGGTTACGGATTACAAAATTATATGAAGCCAATCTATTTTGACAATTCCGCGACCACGCCGCTCGACCGGCGCGTCTTGGCGGGCATGACGCCATATTTGACGAAAGAGTTCGGCAATTCCGGTTCGATCCATTCTGTTGGCCAGCGCGCGCTGGCCGCGGTGGATGGGGCGCGGGACAAAACCGCGGATTTTTTGAATTGCGATCCGCAGGAAATAATTTTCACGGCTGGCGCCACGGAAAGCAATAATTTGGCGATTCAGGGCGTCGTTAACTATTTCCAAAAGCGCGGGACAAAAATTCATCTTATCACTTCAAAAATCGAGCACCCGTCCGTGCTCGAAGTAATGAAAGAGATGGAAAAGCGCGGCGTTGCCGTCAGTTACGCGAACGTTGATAACTCCGGCGTTGTCAAAACAACGGAAATAGCGAGATTGATTCGACCGGAAACAGTTTTAATTTCCGTCATGTACGCCAATAACGAAGTTGGTTCGATTCAGCCGATTGAAGAGATCGCGTCTTTGATCAAAACAGAAAAAGCGAGGCGCAAGACAAAGGATTTAGCGCTGTATTTCCACGTTGACGCGGTGCAAGCAGTCAATTATTTAAATTGCGATGTTCAAAAATTGGGCACGGATTTTTTAACCATGTCAGGCCATAAAATTTATGGGCCAAAAGGGATCGGCGCGTTATTTGTCAGGCGCGGCGTGAAAATCGAACCGCTTTATTTCGGCGGGCACCAGGAATACGCGTTGCGGCCGGGCACTCTGAACGTGGCAGGAATTGTTGGACTTGGAAAGGCGGTTGAGTTAGTCGAAAAAGAACGAAGCGTGGCTGTCCTGAAATTAAAAAAAATAAAGCGCGCTATTATGGGCGCGTTGTCAAAAATTCCTGAAGCGCGGTTCAACGGCGACGCCGAGCGTCAATTGCCGAATATCATCAATGTCAGTTTTCGCCGAGCAGAAGGGGAGAGCATTTTAATGATGCTCGATATGGCTGGCATCGCGGTTTCCACTGGTTCAGCTTGTTCATCCGGTTCTTTGGAGCCGTCGCATGTCCTGTCAGCCATGAGGATTAAACCAGAATGGTCGCACGGCAGCGTTAGAATTTCTCTCGGCAGATGTAATTCAGAAGCAGAAGTTGATTATTTTATCAAAAAATTGAAAGCTGTTATTTTAAAATTGCGATCCATGGCGCCGTAATAGTGGGTAGGTTGTAGTGAGTAGGTTGTAGAGATTTTCTGACGTTAAAAATGCCCTATTATCTACTCGCTATCACCTACAACCTATAACCTAAAATCAGAGTCATTTTGTTTGTTTCGAGATATTGAACAGAATACCCATGGCGGCCATTGAAATAGCCAGCGCGCTGCCGCCGTAACTGACAAACGGCAAGGGAATGCCGGTCATCGGCAGGAGCCCGATCATTGAGGCAATGTTGAAAAACGCTTGGAAGACAAGCCAGCTGACAATGCCAACGCTGATAAGCCGGCCAAAGGGGTCGGGCGCGTATTTGGCGATTTTCAAACCGCGGACGAGAAGCATGATAAAAAGAAAAATTACGGCGAAAGAAATTATAAAGCCGAGCTCCTCGGCGAGCACGGCGAAGATTGAGTCGCCGGCCGCTTCGGGCAGGTATTGGAATTTTTGCCGCGAGTGCCCAAAGCCGCGGCCCCAAAATCCGCCCGAGCCGATCGCCAGAAAAGCCTGATTTATGTGGTAGCCGATTCCTTGCGGGTCCAATTCAGGGTGCAAAAAAGTCGTCAGTCGCGCGGCGCGGTACGAAGAATTCACGATCAAAAAATAAATCGCGGCGCCGCCGCCTGCGATCATCATCAAAACATGCTTGAACTTCGCTCCCGAGGCGAAGAAGACCGTAACTGATAAAAAAATTATTATTGAAAGAGAGCCCATGTCCGGCTGGAAAAGAATCAACAGCGAGATGACGCTCAAAATAAATATGAACGGCAGAAAGCTCGAATAAAAATCTTTTACTTGATAAGCGCCGCGCCGGCTAAGCCAACTGGCGAGATAGAGAAGAAAAGTTAATTTGACTAACTCGGATGGTTGAAAAGAAATATTTCCGACATTAATCCAGCTGCGCGCTTTTCCGTATTCCGCGCCCACGCCAGGGATAAACACGATGACGAGAAGGGCGATTGAGGCGAGGAGCAGGGGGATAATGAATTTTTTCCAAACGCGGTAATCAATTTTATAAAAGAAAATAAAGAGAACGAGGCCGGGAAGAAAACCATACAGCAATTGTTTTTTAATGAAATAATAACTGTCGTTGAATTTTTGAAATCCAATCGCCGTTCCAGCTGACGAAAGAATAAAAAGGCCGGCGGCCAGAAGCAGGCCGAAACAAAAAAGAAGAATATAATCAGGCGGTGAAGAATGGATTTCTTCTTTTTGAGTTCGCATTATCGGAGTTGGTTAACGATTTTTTTGAATTGCTCGCCGCGGTCAAATTCATTAATAAACATGCCGAAGCTGGCGCAACCGGGCGACAATAAAATAGTGTCTCCGGGCAATGACAAAGAGTAAGCGTGGCGGACGGCTTTTTCAAGATTGTTAAAACGGCCAGCAATCAGATTGGCGCCATTAGATTTTTTTATCAAGCATGCCAGTTCGTTAGTGGCAGTACCTTCGAGCAGGATAACCGCTTTTACTTTGGCGACGATTGATTTAGCAAAGTCGGACAAATCAAGATTTTTATGGGCGCCGCCGGCCAGTAGAATAATTGGCGAAGTTATGGCGTCGAGAGCGGCTTGTCCAGCAATAGGCGTGGTGCTGGTGGAATCGTTGATAAAAGCGATTTGGTTTATTTTGTTCACGAATTCCAGGCGATGCTCTAATCCTTTAAATTGGCAGACCGTTTCTTTAATTTTTGGCAGGGATATTTTAAAGATTTTGCCGACGGCGATGGCCGCGCAGATATTTTCTAAATTGTGCCGTCCAGGTAAAGTTGCTCTCCAATCGGCGGGAAAGTCGGCGGCCGAAAAAGAGATAATTTTTGACTTGATCTCTTTCATCAGTTTTTTCGTGATAAAGTTGTCCTTATTGATCACGCAATAATCGTCTTTGTTTTGATAGCGATAAATATTTTTTTTATCGTTAATGTAGGTCCGCATGTCAGGGTAATAGTTCAGGTGGTCAGGAAAAACATTGGTAAAAACAGCGATATGGGGGCTGATTTTTTTTTCGCCAAATCCTTGGAGTTGCCAGCTTGAAAGTTCAAGGACAACTAAATCGTCTCTTTTTACCTTATCAATCAGGGGCAAGGTCGCTTCGCCTTGGACATTGCCGGCCAGATAAACGCGGCGTTTGTCATTCGCCCACCAGTTCTCAAGCAGTTTTGCGATCAACGCGGTGGTCGTGCTTTTGCCGCGCGTGCCGGTGACGCCGATAATCGGGCAGGGGCAGTATTCAGCGAAAAGCGATTCATCCATGTCAACGGGAATTCTATGTTTGCGCGCCAGCGCGATGAAAGGCGATGACAATGGCACAGCGGCGTTTCGGATAATCAAATCGGTCTCCAAGATGTCTTGTTCTTTATGCCCAGCGAGAGAAAATTTAATTTTGTACGGCTTTAGTTTCTCGATTGAACTAGTCAGCGCGGTTTCAGTTTTCAAATCCGTGACGGTTACGTTCGCGCCTTTTTCCGCGAAAAAAATAGCGTCCTTAACGCCTCGCCCCAAAAGTCCCAATCCAAAAATCAGCACTTTTTTATCTTTAAAGACAGGGAAGATTTTTTTAGATGATTTCTTTTTTTCGTTTTTCATTTTTCGTTTTACATTTTTCATTTTTATCAGTACCACCCCTTGTCCAACAGAAAGATAATCACGCCGGCAACGGCGCTAATGCCTGAAATCAGCCAAAAGCGCATGACGATTTTGGGCTCTGGCCAACCCTTTGCCTGGAAATGGTGATGAATCGGCGCCGAGAGAAACACTTTCTTGCCGCGTATTTTTTTTGAAGCGACTTGAATAATGACTGAAAGTGATTCGACCACGAAAATAAAGCCGATGACCGGCAGGAGCAGGGCGGTGTTAGTGAACATGGCGATAATGCCGAGGGTGATGCCAAGACTCATCGCGCCGGTGTCGCCCATGAAAAACCGCGCTGGGTTGATGTTAAACCACAAGAACGCAGTCAAAGCACCGATTATTACTCCGCAGAGCGCCGCCAAATCAAATTTGCCTTGGGTGAATGATATCGCTCCCATGGCGGCGAACGATGTCAACAAAATTCCGGCAGCTAGTCCGTCGAGACCATCGGTTTCGTTAACAGAAAAAGCAGAGGCAGCAATAATAAAAACAAACAGCGGAATATAATACCAGCCGAGCTCGAAATTTCCAATAAAAGGAACGTAAAACAAATCCCAGTCCAATTTAAAGTAAAACCACAGAGCGCAAATAATAGCGATGGCAGTGTATAATCCGAGACGATATAGAACGCTAAGTCCGCCCCCCTTGGGTCCGATTTTTTTTATGCCGAAATAGTCGTCTATTAAGCCGATAATGGCCGCGAACACCAAGGCGCCGATGGGTAGCAATGTTTGTTCACGAGTTAGAAAGTTTAGTTTTTCCAAAAAAGTGCTTGGGAAAAGCGTTGCTAATGTGTAGAAAAGAAGAGCGAGAAAAAGCACAGTTACCCAAATCAATAACCCGCCCATGGTCGGCGTGCCTTCTTTTCCTTTGTGCAGTTCGGAAAAAATTGGCGCTGATTCTGCGGAACGAATTTGTTTCCTCAGTTTGTATTTATAGAGAAAATGAGTTAAAACCGGAGTTAAGAGAAAGGCGATGATGAAAGAAAGGACGCTTAATATTCCTATTTTAAATACGAGAGCTGTCTCCATAAAAATTATAAATATTTAGAAAAACAGATCTTAATCCCACGGGCGTAAGCCCGTGGATGAAGACTTCCCGCTATCCTCGTGGTAGAATAGCAGTATATGAAATTCTATAGACAAGGACATAGCACATATTATGCAAAGTATCATCTAATATTG
>JACRNX010000050.1 GCA_016214755.1 Candidatus Falkowiibacteriota bacterium | reverse complement strand
TTGTGGCCCCACTCCATAATTTAATGCCGGCGTAAAGCGAGCCGAGATTTCCTTCTTTATCCAAATCAAAAAAACCGAGTTTTTTGCGCAGAAAAAAATGTAACAAAATAAGGGCCAGATCAGCCCCAAAAAATATAAAAATAATATAATTTTTTCTAAAAAAGGACATAATGGGTTTAAAAATCGCAATTATTGAACGAAGCTCGAACCTTTTTTGAACGAAACTCCGACTGATTGCTCCGCCAAAGGCGGAGCAGGAAACTGAACGCTCGGGCGGGCAAAAAGGAAGGGGGTTGGGGGAAGGAATTTTTGCCCGCCCTCGCTTTCCGCCGCCGAATTTCGTATTTCGCTTTGCGAAATGCACCGCAGAAAAATTTGACAGGGAATCTTTAATTTCATATACTTACAATATATCATATATGCGAAACTCTGCAAATAGATAATAATTATGACTGAAAAAAACCGTCTGGATAAAAGAATTTTTGAGCTTCACGCCAATGTGTGTAAAACCCTGTCTCATCCCAAGAGACTAGAGATTATTGATTTACTTCGTGATGAAAAAGAAATGGGCGTTTCTGAAATGGCCGAAAAACTTGGCATTACGAAAGCCAATGTTTCCCAGCACTTGAGTTTAATGCGCCAGCAAAATATCGTTAAAACTCGGCGGGACGGCGTCGCTATTCTGTATTCCCTCGCCAATCCTAAAATTCTTGTGGCCTATGACGCCTTAAGGAAAGCCCTGAAAGAACAACTGGAAGCAGACGGTAAATTGCTAGAAAATTTTAATATGAACAGCAATTCAACAAAACAACACTGGGAAAAAATATATCAAACAAAAGATACGGTACGCGAAGTGAGTTGGTATCAGGACGTCCCAAAAACTTCAATTGATCTTATTTTATCAACCGGGGTTGATAAGAACGCCAATATTATTGATATTGGCGGCGGAGATTCCAAACTTGCCGACAAACTTTTAGAGCTTGGTTTCAAAAATATATCCATATTGGACATTTCCGCCAAAGCTTTGGAAAAAGCAAAAACAAGACTTGGGGAAAAAGGAAAATCAGTTATTTATATTGAAGCTGATATTTTAGAATTTGATACAGAATCTCGTTTCGATATTTGGCACGATAGAGCCGCGTTTCATTTTTTAACCAAAAGAGAAGACATTATTCGTTATGTTGAAATTGCAGGCAAGCTTATAAAACCAAGCGGCTATCTCATCATATCAACCTTTTCTATGAACGGACCAAAAAAATGTAGCGGGCTTGATATTACACAATACTCCGAGGATTCAATAAAAAACACCTTCCAGAAGAATTTCAGCCATATAAAGAGTTTTGAGGAAATTCATGCCACGCCGTTTAATACAAAACAAAACTTTTTATTCAATGTATTTAAAAGAAGATAAGATTTAAAACTATGGAATTCGATTACACCACGACTACAATGAAAACTTTTGACGCGGCGGTTCAGGGCGTGCAAGACGAAATCGTCAAAGCTGGTATGCGGGTTTTGTATGTTCACGATGTGCAGAAAACTTTAGCTGAGAAAGGTTTTGAAAGAGAGCCATTTAAGATTGTTGAATTTTGCAACGCAAAGTTTGCCAACGAGTTTTTGAATAAAGATATTAAAATCGGCCTTTGTCTGCCCTGCAAGATAAATGTTTATGTGAAGGACGGGCAAACTTTTATTTCCGGCATGCGGCCGATTATTCTGCCACAATTTTTCCCGCAAGCCGATTTTGGCGAGCGGCCGAAAGAAATTGATCAAATCATTCAAAACATTATCAATAACGCGAAATAGCTTATGAAAAAAATCTTTTTTATTACAATTTTTGTTTTCGGTTTTGCCTTACTCTCCAACTTTTCTTTCGCTCAAGGCATGATGGGTTTCCCAAGTTCATCCTCCGATAGTTCCGCCATACAAAGTCAGCAACAAGAAGAGAAAGAGGGCAAACAATTTTTGGACAACCTAAACAACAAAACAGTTACCTGTTCGCAGCTCCAAGATGCGGACTTTGAGAAAATTGGCGAATATTTTATGGGTCAATCTATCGGAGATACTTCGAGGCATATTGCCATGAACGAGATGATGAAATCAATGATGGGAGAACAGGGAGAAGAACAAATGCATATCGCTTGGGGCAAGCGAGGCAGTGGTTGCGACACGTCCGCCGCGTTTCCATCGCAAGGAACTGGCTTTATGCCCATGATGCAAATGATGATGGGAGGGTGGTCGTCTCCCACGGGTTCTAATCAATCAAACAATTCTATGATGAACTTTGGATTTATGCCTTTTGGCGGTTTCGGCTGGATTTTTATGATTCTTTGGTGGGTTTTGATTATTGCCGGCATTGTCGCACTTATCAAATGGCTTTCGGGTCAATCTCGTGGCAACCACGACCACGAAAAATCACCGCTTGAAATTTTGAAAGAACGCTACGCAAAAGGCGAAATTGACAGAAAAGAATTTGAGGAAAAGAAAAAAGATTTAACCTAAACTTTTTTAGAACGGATTTGCGTGGTAGAATTCAAGTAGGCGGCGCGCCAACTTCGTTGGCACGAAATTCGGCGGCGGCGGAAAGCGAGGGCGGGCAAAAATTCCTTCCCCCCAACCCCCTTCCTTTTTGCCCGCCCGAGCGTTTCAGTTTTGCGCGCGAAGCGCGCAATCATTCTGGGTTTTGCTCAAAAAATGTTCGAACATCAATCAAAAAACACCGCCAATTTTCACTTTTTGTGAAATCGTAAGAATTAGCCTCGGCGCAAAGCGCCTCGGCA
>JACRNX010000053.1 GCA_016214755.1 Candidatus Falkowiibacteriota bacterium | reverse complement strand
TTTGACTGAAACATAGTGGTGAAAAGATGTTATGAATAAAGGATTTTCTCCTTCAATTATATCATCTCCTCAACACTGGCGACAGAGGAAAAGTAATGAAAAGAACGAAAAAATCATTCATTTTTCTACACTCTCATTTTACAATTGGATATTAAGGTCCAGAAAATACAAAGATAGAGGTTTCCTTGAAAACAATTATGATTGGTCTAATACTCTTTCGCCCAGTAACCTCCCTGTGTTTATCGGCTTCGTAGGATTTGATGGCGCGATTGTCGATAGATGGTTTCCCGTTTATCGTCACGGCGATCTCGGCGTCGTTTCGCAACGATAGTTTTTTCTTTTTATGCTTTCACTTTGCGAACAAATAAAAACAGAATACGAACAGCTTCAAATTCTAGAAGAGCAGTTAATTTTGGAATATGAAAAAGTGAAGGACTCGGATGACATGAAAGATTGGTCTGTCGTCAAAAAACTGCAAGCAGAATGGGAAGCCGCTTACGCTAATCTTGAGGCGAAACTTTATATTTCCGTCGAAAGAGCGCGCGAATTGTTGGGCAGAGAGAACGTGCTCGGTCCGGAAGAAGTGGAAAAAACATGGGGCGTGCGATTGGAAAAAGTTCCAGAGATTCCTTTTTCTGTTACAGAACTCGCGAGAGCCAGAGAACTCGGCCAAATGCTTGTTTTGCGAGTGGACAGAACTGCTGACGGCAAACCATTGTCTATAGAAGCGATGAATTATATTCTTGTGGGAACAGAGGAAAATCCAGGAAAATGGAAAAGAGAAGAGAAAGGAGATTTGCTAAACACCCCTAATGGATGTAGACGTGGAATGTTTGAAGAAGCTTATACCAAGGACGCGCCTCGGCCAGGATGGGCGTTGGTTTCAAAGGATTTGTTACCAAAAAGCTGGCCAGGATTAGTTCATGAGCAACAAATTGAACTTATTGTAGAATATCTTAAAGACAAAGTTTTTAAAGATATGGAAATGCCTGAGGAATATGTTCATGCAATAACAGAATGGAACGCCAAGAAAAAAATATTAAGTATGGATTTGATGGAAAGCGTAAAACAGCTATCTGAACTTAAAATTAGCCAATTGACGATGCAAACAATTCAAGAAACTATATACGATTTAGCTATGTATTATAACGTCACAGGCATTCATTTATTGTCGAATGAACCGATATGGTCATCCAATGACGGCGGTTTCATGGATCTCGGTAGGTTCAGTTTTAGAGGTATAAATAGCATTAGATGGACACGCGATTACCGATATGGCGACGCCGGCGTTTGTTTTTCCCGCAGATTGTAATTTTGATAGTAGTATGTTATTGGCGGAGGAATATAGATGTCATACTTCGAGAGCCTCAGCATGACATAGATAGTATGCACAACTTTTGGCAAGAACTGAAAAAACCGATTATCGCAATCGCGCCGATGGCAGGAATCACTGATTCTGCCTTCCGTTTTTTATGTAAGGAATTCGGCGCTGATGTCGTTTATACCGAAATGACGTCCATTGACGCGCTTTATTATAATTCAAAAAAAACATTGGCCATGCTCGAGTTTCAAAAAAAAGAAAAGCCGATTGTTTTGCAATTATTTGGCAAACGGCCGGAATTAGTCGCGAAGGCAGTTGAAATCGCCACGGAAGCTGGGTTTGACGGCATTGATTTGAACTTTGGCTGTCCAGCGCCGAAGGTCGTGCGGCATGAAGGGGGCGTCATGTTATTGAAAAAGTTAAATTTATGCCGCGAATTGGTCCAAGCCGTCTGCGAGGCGACGAAACTGCCCGTGTCAATTAAAACGCGCGTTTCGATTGGCAGTGGCAAGGAAAAAAAGACGGCGCTTGATTTCATTGAAAAAATTAAAGATTTGCCAGTGGCAGGGTTAATGTTGCACGGCCGGACGTTCGAGCAGGGATTCAGCGGCGATATTGATTTTGACGCGATTAAATCAGTCAAAAAAAAATTCAAAGGAATTGTTATCGCCAATGGCGGAATCAACACGCCGGAAGACGCGAAAAAAATGATTGATTTGACCGGCGCGGACGGCGTTGGTTTGGCGCGCGGATTGTATGGCCGGCCGTGGCTGGCGAGGCAGGTTGATGACTTTTTAGAAAAAGGAAAATATGTTTCGCCGACGTTAAGTCAAATAAAAAAAACCGCGTTAAGGCACGCGGAATTGAATTATAAAACAAAAGGCGATTATGGCATTGTCGAATTGCGGAAACATTTATGCTGGTATTTTAGGGGTTTTCTAGAAAGTAGAAAGTAGAAAATAGAAAGTAGAAAGTAGAAGTATGTTAGAGGGTGCGTTTTAAAATTCCAGATTCTATTTTCTAGATTCTAAATTCTTATCAAAAAAAGTGCCCCGCATTTGCGGGGCAGGGGAGGCCGATGCGGCCAGGAGAAAGTGTTAGGGATGGAAAAGTCGTCTCCAGAGAATCGGCGCGGCGATTCGCAAGTTCGTCCAGAGCATCCTGAACGGAAAGGCAACGCCTTTTCCAATCAGCTTGAGCAACCAGACGAGCAACTTGCCGAGCCAGTCCAGTAGCTTTTTCCCGATCTTTTTGAGCATACTCGGGACAAAGCTCTTCGCGCCGACGATGAGACACAGGCCGTGTAGCATTAGTGTCAGAATAATGAAGCAAACGAACAGATTGCCGATGTATGTCCAAAACATTGAACCCTCCTTAAGACCTTTTGCCAAATAACCTTTTCTACTGCAAATTCCAAATTTCGGCTGCAAATTGTTCAGGCACGCCCTGTAGTGAGCTTCGCTCTACTACCGGGGCTCCTCGCATTATACTTTGTATAGTGCTTCGTCGCCCATTCACAATTTTCGCTCGAAATTTGTAATTTTCGTTACGAAAAGTTATTTCGCAAAAGGTCTATTTTGAACATTGCATTATAGCAAATTTTTATATTTTTGTCAATAGCTTTGTGTAAAATTGCATTAAAAATTAGGTTGTAGGTGGTAGTGGGTAGGTGGTAGTGAGTAGGGAGTAGGGAGTAGGGAGTAGTGATTAGTTTTTAACGTCAGAAAATCACTACAACCTACAACCTACTCACTACAAACTAAAAATGTAGATAATACTTGCTTTTCTAACAAATTATTCTATAATTTAAGCCAGAGACACAATTTGCGTTTTAATAAAATAAACATTAAGATAATAATCTTATGGCATTGCAAAACAAAAGTATAAAGCCGGAACAAGAAAAGCCGGCGCTGGAACCAGCGGAAGCGACCGTGGAAAAAGTCGAAGCCGTGGAAGTTTCGCCAGAAGCGATTACTGAAAAAGCGCCGGAGAAAGTTATTCCAGAAAAAGAAAAGCCAGCGCCAGCCGCGCCGACGGTGGCAGCGCCAGCGCCGCGGCCAGCGGAACAAATCGTCGAGAAAAGCGAGGAGTTAGTTGAGGTTGAAAAAATTTTATCCGAAGGGATTGAGGATTTGTACAAAGAATTGCCGGAAAACAGAAAACAAGAATTTAGAGAAAAAGGCGAAGAAACGGCGCGGACGGTTGAAAAATTATTGAAAGCGGCAAAAGTGCAGATTAACAAAATAGTCCGTCTGATTGTTGATTGGTTGAAAATGATTCCCGGGGTCAATAAATTTTTTCTTGAACAAGAGGCGAAAATCAAGTCAGATAAATTGTTAGAATTAAAAAAGGAAAAAGAGGGAACGTGGGAGGCGAAATAAAGAAAGTCAAAAATTAAAAGTCAAAAGTCAAAATTGCAATTCAAAACTCAAAAGTTGAGAAATTTTGAATTTTTTAATTCCTCGACTCATCCCGTCGAATGACGGAGCTTGCTCAGGATAAGCTTTTAACTTTTGATTTTTGACTTTTGAATTTTGAATTTTTTTATGTTTATCCGAAAAATCGGCATTGACCTCGGCACGACTTACACCTTAGTGCATTTGCCCAAGAAGGGAATTGTCATCAACGAACCATCGGTGGTGGCAATTTCGATTACTGATAAAAAAATATTAGCCGTCGGCGACGAGGCGAAGGAAATGATTGGCCGCACGCCGGACACGATTGTCGCTTGCCGGCCTTTGAAAGACGGCGTGATCGCTGATTATAAAACAACCGAAGCCATGCTCCGGTATTTTATTAATAAAGCGGTTGGCGGCATAAAGCTGTTCCGACCGGAGGTGATGGTGGCGGTGCCGGCCGGCATTACCTCGACCGAGCGCCGAGCGGTGATTGACGCCACGATCGCGGCTGGCGCGCGGGCGGCGTACATTATCAAAGAACCAATCGCGGCGGCCATTGGCGCCAATATCCCGATTGGCAGCGCCTCGGGCCACATGATAATTGATATCGGCGGCGGCACCACGGAAATCGCCGTTATCTCTCTCGGCGGCATTGTCGCTTCGAGTTCGGTTCGAATCGGCGGCAATCGTTTTGATTCTTCAATCGCGGAATATATCCGTAGAAAATATAATTTAGCCATTGGCGAACGCACGTCCGAGGACATAAAAATTGAAATTGGTTCGGCGGTTTATTCCGAAGGTCCAGCTGTCCTTGATATTCGCGGCCGCGACATGATCGCCGGCTTGCCGAAAACAGTAACAATTAGTTCGAACGACGTGACGGAAGCGTTGCAAAAGGACTTGCAAGGAATAATTGAAGCGGTAAAAGAGGTCTTGCATAAAACGCCGCCAGAATTGTCCGCCGACGTGATTGACAAGGGAATCGTGATGAGCGGCGGCAGCAGTTTGCTTCGCAATATTGACCAGTTGGTCGCGCGCGCTGTCGGCGTGCCGGTTTACATCGCCGACGACCCGATGCTTTGCGTGGCGCGCGGCACCGGCGTGGCGCTCGACAATTTGGAATTGTATAAACGTTCGGTTTTGGCGACGAAGTAAATTCGAAATTAATAATCGGTTTTTAGAAAATTTTTTTAAATTCCAATATCTACTGACTTTCCGTACTTAACTTAATAATAATTTCATGAGATAATGAAAGCATATGAAAAACAAACATATGGCTTCATTATCCCGTGAACAGCGGGAAAAAGCGCGGTTTAAAGCCGCAAAACTTTTT
>JACRNX010000052.1 GCA_016214755.1 Candidatus Falkowiibacteriota bacterium | reverse complement strand
GATGAAAAGAGCAATAATGAGTATCTAACCCACTCTTCCCCAGTATTCTGGGGCTCCGATGGACATCGGGGCGCCAGATCTCTGGAGACGATGCGCAAAAACCAATGTCCGAGAAAGCGCATTTTTCTACACTCTCAATTTAGAATTTTTCTAAATAAATTACCTAATTACTCAATTACTAAGTTAGACACCACCAGCAAGCTGGTGGCTTAATGAGTAGGACTGCCCCAAGGGCAGTCGCACACTTACCGAGTTAGTGATTAAAAGTTGCTTCCTGCTTTATCCAAGGTTTCTTGTTCCCGAATGTACTTGCGAATCGCTTCCAGATCATAGCCGACTGTTGATACCGCGTAACCTCTGGCCCAAAAGTTCTCGCCGCTGAAGTTTCTCTGTTTGCCTGACATTCTGGCGATAGCTATGGCCGACTTTCCTTTCAAAAATCCGATGATTGAGGTGACGGCGTGCTTTGGCGGAATCTCGATGCACATATGCACATGGTCAACCACGAGCTTGCCTTCCACGATCTTACATTCTTTTTGTCTAGCCAATTCGTGAAAGATTTGGCCCAAATGTTGTCGGAGCTGGCCATAGATGATCTTTTTACGGTACTTTGGTACAAATACGACATGATATTTGCAATCCCAGCTGGAATGGGATAAACTTTGATAGAGATTTGACATAGTAAATTTCTATCGGGGTGTGTCTCATTAAACCACCGTATAGCAGTTTACTATGTTTTTTGTTACTCTGCTCAAAGGTCAAACCCTTCGGGTCCACTGGTCGAACCAGTGGTTTACCTAAACGGAATGGAAATTACTTAATTACGGATTACTTTCTTTATCCTCTCCCCGTCCGCCGTATCTTCCACCTGCCAGCCAAGGGACTCAATCTGACGGCGCAAATCATCGGCCTTTTCCCATTTGCCTTTTTGCCTCGCTTGCCGCCGCTTTTCAACCAGTTCATTAACTTCTTCCGGAACAACCGCCTGCTCTTCTTCTTTCATCTCCGCCATTTGAAGTCCAAAAATTTTATCAAATTCCAAAATCGTCGCCCGCTTGTCAGCGTCAAGAATATCAGCGGAAAACACATCCCACATTATTGCCATTGCTTGCGGAATTGATAAGTCCTCATTGATCGCGTCAATAAATTTTTTCAAGAATTCAACGTCAACTTTGCCCGTCTGCCGGCCGAGATTCAAAAATTTTGTCTTTAATTTTTCCCAACTGTTTTTCGCGTTTTCCAACGCTTTCCAAGTAAAATTCAATTTGCTTCGATAATGGGCGGAAAGGCAAAAAAACCGATAAACCAAGGGTTCGAATCCTTTTTCCGCGAGCGTTTTTAACGTAATAAAATTTCCTTCTGATTTACCCATCCGGTTTTCGTCTCCGCCAAAGGCGGATCCGCCTTCGGCGGAAATCGTCAAAAAATCGCCGTGCAACCAGAAACGGACGAATTGTTTTCCTGTCGCCGCCTCGCTCTGCGCGATTTCATTGGTGTGGTGCACCGGAATGTGGTCAATGCCGCCGGCGTGGATGTCAATCGTTTCGCCCAGATATTTCATGCTCATAGCCGAACACTCCAAATGCCAGCCCGGAAACCCTCTTCCCCACGGCGTTTCCCATTCCATCTGCCGTTGGCCCCCTCTTTGATCTCCCCCTTGGTAAGGGGGAGAAATAGAGGGGGTCGGCGGTGAAAACTTCCAAACCGCGAAATCCGTTGGATTGCGTTTTTCAGGATTCAGCGCCACCCGCGCGCCTGCTTCTTGCCCCGCGATACTCAATCGCGCCAGTTGTCCGTATTTTTTAAACTTGCTCGTGTCGAAATACAAGCCATCGGAAATTTTATAAATATATTTTTTCTTTTCCAACTTTTTAATCAACGCGATTTGTTCGTCAATATGGTCGGTCGCCTTGCACCAAATGTCCGGCGCTAAAATATTTAATTTCGCCAAATCCGACTTGAATGCCGCGGCGTAAAAATCAGCGATTTCCCAAGCGTTTTTCGATTCTATGCGCGCGCTTTGTTCAATTTTATCCTCACCCGTGTCATTGTCGCTCGTTAGATGCCCGACATCAGTGATATTTATCACGTGTTTGACCGAATAACCGTTGAATAACAGTGTCCGCTTTAAAATATCCTCGAAAATATAAGTGCGCAAATTGCCGATATGCGCGAAATCATACACCGTTGGCCCGCAGGCGTAATAAGTGACCTCATTTTTATTCAGAGGACTGAATTCCTCCATTTTCCGCGACATGGTGTTGAATAATTTTAACATAAGCTATATATAAATCACAAATTACAAGTACCAAATTACCCCAGTAGCAGAACTTCGTTCGCTACAGGGCAGGCAAACAAATTCGCCCTTCGAGTGCCTCAGGGTGACAAAAGGAGCAATTTCTTGTCATGCTGAGGTTCTCGAAGCATGTAATTTTGAATTTGGTTATTGTTTGTGATTTGTCATTTGTGATTTGTGATTTCCAAAATAACTTATTAACAATCAAGTGAAACTTTACACCTACAACTTACCATCTACTTCGCCGTATCACCTTACCAATTTAAATCATTTTCCGCAATCTGCGCCAAACCAGCCCAAATCAACGAAAATTTTAATCGTCCCCTGCCGGCCGTTGAAGTTTTCCAGCGCTTTGCCGACGACTGTCCCTGCTTCTGTCGCCTTCATGCCGAAACCGACGATGGACGAAGCGGTAATAAAATCTCCAGCGCGAATCGCACCGTTTTCGTTCGTGACTTTAACCGTCACAATGCCGCTCAAGGCGACCGGCGCGCCGTTGATTTCCGCCGCGCTGTTTAACGTCATCGCCGGTTCGGTTGAAACAACGCCGATTACTGTTTTGTCGCGTTTAGCCGCTCGGACCAAGCGCATGGCCGCGTCAACCGCGACAATGTCGCCGGCTTCAACCCGCTCGGCCATGGTCATTGCTTCCGCCAAATCCTTACAGCCATTACATCCTTTGCCGAGCGTCAACGTTCCGGACATATAAACCGGACCTTCGAAATAGCCGGCGTATTGATTCCCCTGCGCTTTGATGCCGATGTCAGTTCTCCCTAATTCCGCGTAGCTGTTGGTTGTTGTTCCGTCTGTTTTATAACTGTAAACGCCGGCGCCGACAGGATTATTGTTTGCATCAGAAAAATTCAATTTTGTTTCTGAAACTTTCGCGCTGTTTTTCTCTAATTGCGAAATCAATCCTATTTTTTCTGAAGTTGTTTTCAAGCCCGTGTTCGCGGAAGTGACCAAAAGCCCCATCTCATCACCGGTGATAATTCCGCCGACGCCTTCGCTCAAAGCGTACAAGCCGCGGCCGGATAAATCAGTGTTTACCAGATACGCGGCGTTGGAATCAGCGCCGCCGATCCAAGAATAAACGCCGTTGTAACTCTTTTTCGTCGCGTTGATATTCACGCCTGCGGTCGATTTGTTTATTACTACCTCGGCACTGTTCGACGCGTTATATGTCTGAATCGCTGTCTCTGTTCCGGTGTTGACCGACAGACCGTGTTTATTGCTCGCGTCCGCTCCGTTTAAACCCAGTCCGCCTGCCTTGCTTTGCAGTTTACTGCCGACGTTAATCGGCGCGTCAACGTTTCCTGATGGCGGCGCGCTGGCTGGCTCGGTCCAGGCGAAGACAGAATTCAGCACGGACAAACTGGCTATCACGCTCGCGATAATTACAAAATTTAAAACAAAAAATGTTTTTTTCATAATGATTTCAGTTAATTTTTTATTAATTCAATTATACCATTATTTAACATTGCTGACAATTTATGATAAAATAAAACATATAAGAGCGCGCGAGGGATCCGTAACTCGTAAATCGTAATTTGTGAGACGAGTTACCGAGTTACAATAAATCGAAATTCAAAATTTAGATATCATCTGTACATCTGTATAAATCTGTACATCTTGTATTATAACTTTAATCTTTAATCTTGAATCTTTATGCCCAAACCAGCCATCATCATTTTCTTAATTCTAACGATTATCCTGTTTTGCGGCGTTAGTTTTATTTTCGGACTCTATGTCGGCAAAATAAAATTATCCGAAAAACAAATCATGGCGGAAAAACAAAATCTCGTTGACGAAATCAGCGGGAAAATAAAAAAACTCCCTGGGATGGAAGTTTTCAAAGCCCTGCCGATGGACATAATCCACGGCGCCATTAAATCAATTAATGGACAAAAAATCACGCTAATCGCGGCGCCTGCTTCCGTAGCCGACCTTTTCGCGAAAGAGAAAGAATATCAAATTGGCGTTGCGCCGGAGACAAAGATCTTTTATTTGGAACTAAACGCGAAAACAGCATTATTTGAAGAACACCCGCTAGCGCTCGCTGACTTAAAACCGAATGAAACCATCTCAATCACCATTGACCCGCAAGAAAAACTTAGTTCAGAAATAAAGGCCTTGAAAATAAAAGCCAACCGATAATTAAAATTAAGCCACCTTATCCTCCGAACATTCTTTTAAACCAATTACTTGCCCGGGCTGGCTGTTGCGCAGAATCTTGTTTCGCGCGCACAACCGAATCTGGCTGGCGGCTGATTTGCCGGCGTACTTCCTGTGCCTTGGTAATACTTCGACGCGCGTCAGACAGCGCAAGACGAGCCGAATTAATTTCATTTTTAATTTCAGAACCAAAAGCCTCGCTCATTTCATTCAGTTCCCTTTGCCATCCTTCAATTTTTCCCATTGCCTCCGCGTCCAACGAACTTCTGAAACTTTCCGCCATATCATTAATCAAATCTAAACGTTCTTTCGCTTTTTGCGCGCCCGGCGAGACCTCGCGCGCCACGCTGAGCTCCGCCCGCCGGCGCACCGCTTCCGGCGATTCTGGCTTTGGCTGTTGCTCGGCTTTTTTTATTACTGGAATTTCTTGCGTTTGAGAAACCATATATTTTTTTTTATTACTCATTAAATCCTTCTAACAATTGACGCTGCCGACGGCTCAATTTAGTCGGAATGACAACTTCAACGATGACGTACATATCGCCGCGTCCGTTGTTTCCTGGCACGCCTTTTTCGCGCAGGCGAAATTGCGTTCCCGGCTGCGTAGCTTCGGGAATTTTCAAACTTACAACGCCATCCAATGTTTCTATATCTATTTTATCACCTAAAATCGCCTGAGTAAATGCTATTTTCGCTTTGACGTAAATGTCGTCAGCGTCGCGCTCGAACCGGCTATCCGCGCGAACGTGCAAATTGACGTACAAATTGCCCGCTCGGCCGCCGTATAATCCAACATTTCCTTTGCCGCTGACTTGCAGTGTCATGCCGTCTTCAACGCCAGCCGGGATATTTATTTCCACTGTTTCTTTTTGCTTCATCACGCCCTGTCCGCGGCATTTTGAACAAGCGACTTCCGGCCGCTTGCCTTCGCCATGGCAATTTGGACAAGTTGCGGCTGTTTGAAACGCGCCGAAAAACGTCTGCTGGACTTTCGCCACCCGGCCCTGTCCGCCGCAGGTTGAACAAGTCGCGATTTTCGTCCCTGGTTCCGCCAGATTGCCGCGGCAATGGTCGCAGCGCGTTGTCTTGTATAATTCGACTGACTTCTGTGCGCCGAAAATCGCCTCTTTAAATTCCAACGTCAAATCAATTTGAATGTTGTCTCCGCCGCGCTTTTTTGTACCGCGCCGGCCGCTACCGCCGAATCCGAATAAGTCGCCGAAAATATCGCTCAAATCCATGCCATTGAAATTAAAATTAAAGCCGCCAAAATCCTGACCGCCGCCACCGCGCGCGTATTTCATGAAATCATCCCAATTCATGCCGCCGCCGAATCCGCCTTGCTGGTCAAACGTCGCGCCAAATTGGTCATATTGCTTTCGTTTTTGTTCATTGCCTAAAACCTGATAGGCCTCGTTGATTTCTTTAAACTTCGCCTCATTGCCGCCGGCTTTGTCCGGATGATGCTCGTGCGCGAGTTTACGAAAAGCGCGCTTCACTTCGTCCGCCGAAGCGCCTTTTTCAATTCCTAAAATTTTGTAATAATCCTTTCCCATAAATTAATTTCAACTACGCCCCCGCGTTGTTTCGCGTCTTATTTAGCGTGATTTCGCGTTCTACTTCTTCTCCTCAAAATCCGCGTCCTGCGCTTTATCGTCTTTCTTGTCCGACTCGTCCTGCTTATCTTGCTCGTCTCGCTTGTCTTGCTGACCCTGCTGGTACATCGCTTGCCCGGCTTTCATCGCCACTTGATTTATTTCTTCCAATTTTTTCTTAATTACTTCGACGTCATTGCCATCTTTTATTTTCTTTAACTCTTCAATCTTATCCGTCAATTCTTTTTTCACGTCCGCAGGAATTTTATCAGCCGATTCTTTCAGCATTTTTTCCGTGGTGTAAATAACAGCGTCCGCCTGATTTTTAATTTCAATCGCTTCCCTCTTTTTCTTATCTTCCTCTGCGTGCGCTTCTGCTTCTTTTTTCATTTTTTCAACTTCATCCTTGCTTAGACCGGACGAAGCAGTGATCGTGATGTGCTGTTCTTTATTGGTCGCCCGATCCTTGGCCTTGACGTTCAAAATGCCATTGGCGTCAATATCAAAACTGACTTCAATTTGCGGCACGCCGCGCGGCGCCGGCGGGATGCCATCCAAAATAAATCGACCGAGCGTTTTGCTGTCCGACGCCATGTCGCGCTCGCCCTGCAAAACATGAATCTCGACGGCGTTCTGATTATCCGCGGCCGTGGAAAAAACTTGCGACTTAGCTGTCGGAATCGTCGTGTTCCGTTCAATGAGGCGGGTCATCACGCCGCCCAATGTCTCGATGCCGAGCGATAGCGGCGTTACGTCCAAAAGCAAAACATCCTTCACGTCGCCCTGTAAAACGCCGGCCTGCACCGCCGCGCCCACCGCCACAACCTCGTCTGGATTGACGCTTAAGTTCGGCTTTTTGCCAAAAAATTCCTCGACTGTTTTCTGGACCAACGGCATGCGCGTCATGCCGCCGACCATCACGACTTCGTCAATATCTTTAATTGACATGCCCGCGTCTTTCAACGCCTGGCGGCACGGCTCTAATGTTTGTTCGACTAAATAACCGACAATTTCTTCAAGTTTCGCCCGCGTAATTTTCTTCACCAAATGCGCCGGACTGCCCGACGAATCCTGAGCGATAAACGGCTGATTAATTTCTGTCTCCATGGCAGTTGACAATTCAATTTTCGCCCGCTCGGCCGCTTCTTTCACCCGTTGCAACGCCATGGTGTCGCGGCTTAAATCAAGTCCAGTTTCCTTTTTGAATTCCGCGATTAACCAATCAATGATTACTTTATCAAAATCATCACCGCCGAGGTGCGTGTCGCCGTTCGTCGCCTTTACTTCAACGGTATCAGCCGAAATATCCAACACTGAAATATCAAAAGTGCCGCCGCCGAGATCGTAAACCGCGATTTGCTCGCCTTTCTTTTTATCAAAACCATAGGCGAGCGCGGCGGCTGTTGGCTCGTTTATAATCCGACGAACTTTCAACCCGGCTATTTCGCCCGCGTCTTTGGTCGCTTGGCGCTGGGAATCGTCAAAATACGCCGGCACGGTGATAATCGCTTCTTCAACTTTTTCTCCCAGCCGCTCCTCGGCGTCAGCTTTCAATTTCTGCAAAATCATGGCGGAAATTTCCTGCGGCGAATATTCCTTTGCCTGCATTTTCACTTTGACGCCTTCGCCGGATTGGATTATTTCATACGGCAATGTTTTTTTGTCGCGCTGAACTTCGTCATCGCTAAAACGCCGGCCGATCAGCCGTTTAATGGAAAAAATCGTGTCTTTCGGATTGGTGACCGCCTGCCTTTTCGCGCCAAGTCCGACTAAACGTTCGCCTGTTTTATTAATCGCCACCACCGACGGCGTCGTTCTATTCCCTTCTTTATTTTCCAAGACCTTCGGCTGGCCGCCTTCAATAATGGCCGCGCAGCTGTTTGTTGTTCCAAGGTCAATGCCTAAAATTTTCGACATACTTTCTTAATTTCTTAATTTCTTAATTATTTATCTTAATTATTTAACTATCATTGTTTTTATTTTCACCATCGACTAGATTATCATGCCTGTGAAAATATAAAGAAAGAATGAGCTGAACGATGAAATTTAATACAGTGAAAATACCCGTGGCGACGGCCCAAACAGAAAAGCGATAAAAGCCATTTCATGATACGATAATTTCGCCCACAACGATGGAATGGAATAGATATACAAAACACCAAACAATAAAATATAAATTGAACTAATGACCGGAGCAAGTAAAAAATTTTTCTTTTCGCGCCGCACGTATTTATGAAGTCTGCTCGAGATCAATATCAGAATGTAGATTCCTATCGCCGGAATGCTAACATCAATAAGGAGAAAGAGCAGAAAAGATTTGCTAAACATAGATGATTAAAAATTATTAAACTAATTATTTATCCCGCTCATTTTGTTCATGTTCGAACGAAACAACCACTTTGGCCGCCTGAACAACTTTTTTGTTCAATCGGTAACCAGGCCTGATTTCTTTGACAATAATTTGTTCTGCTGATTCGTCAATCTTGATTTCAGTTTCAGCGGCTGCTTCAACGTCTTTCAAAACCGCTTCGTGCGACATCGGGTCGAATTTTTCGCCGATTGTTTTTATTCGCTCAACGCCGTTTTCTTTTAAAAAATCTTCGAGCTGTTTTTTAATATGCGAAAACCCCACGACGGTGGCGCTAGTTTGTTCGGTTTCGGGAATTTGACTGAACGCGGCTTCAAAATTATCCAAAATCGGCAATAATTCCAAAATTAAATTCTCATTGGCGTATTTGACGAATTCCAGCCGCTGTTTGGCCGTCTCCTTAACCAAATTTTGATAGTCCGCCTGCGCGCGCTTCCAGCCATTCAAGTATTCGTCGCACTTTTTTTTCAATTCTTCAAGTTCATTTTCAGCACTAACCGGCGCCGGCTGACTGTCGTCCGCTGTTTCTTCATCCTGTTTTTTATCTTCTTCATCAGTCATATAATTTGTTAATTAATTTCACCGCTTCGTTTATCAATTGATAATTTTTTTCATAATTCATTCTCATCGCGCCCAGAATACCGATTAAAATCCCATCCGCTGACGCGGCGACAAAACTGCACGACCCACCGAAGCGGCCTTTTCGGCCAATCAGCACCGCTGGCTCTGCTCCCACTTCGCGGCAAATTTCTTTGATTATTATATCAAATTTTTCGATAAGTTCCGAGATATCCACCACCTTTGCTTGTTCTTTGAATTCCGGCTGGCTGAATAAATTGGACAAACCGGTGTAATAATTATCGCTTTCGCCGAACACCGCGATCACCGCTGAATCGCTTTCCAGTGCCAGATGTTTCGCGATTTCCTTCACGCTTTCTCGGCGGTTGTCTAATCCTTTTTTAATAATTAACTTCCCGAGCAAGCGAGACGTTTTGTCATTTTGGACTCGCTTATTCCGCGCCCTCTTCTTGTCATTTCGAATTGACCATTTGTCATCCTGAACTTGTCGTTTGTCATCCTGAGCTTGCCGAAGGATCTTACCTCCAATAATCTTCTCCTCCACCAACCATTGATACGCTTTTCCCGTTGGAATCCGGCCAGCCGAAGTATGCGGCTGTTCGATGTAACGCGCTCGTTCCAGTTCTAACATTTCGTTGCGAATAGTGGCGGGACTGATTTGGCCGCCGATTTTTTTGGCCAAAAAACCAGAAGAAATCGGTTGCGCTTCTTTTATATACGATTCAATGATTAAATGCAATATTTTTTTCTGCCGCTCGGTCAGCATAGATTTATTTCCCCTCCCCCTTAACTTTACTTTCCCCCTTGGGGGTGACTTTCCCCCTTAGGCTTACTTTCCCCCTTAGGATAAGGGGAATAAAGGGGGTTACGTAAAGAATCCCGTCTTTTCACTTTTCTTATTTCCATTATATCAATCAAATTAGCACTCGTCAAGAGAGAGTGCTAATATCCTCCGTGTCTATCCATTATTTCACCTTCCCATCCTTTCTCTTTCCGATTTCATCATAGAGCAACTTGGTTGAAATCGGCCCTGACTTCTTCTCGAGCGACTGGCCGGTTGCTTTATCAACGCCGGAGACAGACAACGCGGAAATCAGCGCTGGATAAATTCCCTTTTGTCCGACGGTTGGAATAATTCCCACTTCAAACGCGAATCCGATATTTTCCAATTTTGCCGGCGCTTTGCTGATTTGCCAGCTGACGGTTTTTAGCGTTTCATCAAATTGAATCGGATCGCCGATAGGCACGTTTGTTTTTCCTGTCCAGACGACATTGGACGGCAAAACCGCGGTTACTTTTACTTTTTCCACGTCATTTATATCATTAATTACTTTCACGAAAATCCAATATTTCGTTTCTTCGCCGGCTTTCGGCGGCAATGGCCCGCGGCCCAATTGATCGCCGGATTTCGTGAAATACATCGGATACGTCAGAAGCGATAAATTGCTGTTCAACTTTGTTTCCCAGAATGAACCGTCAATCTCGACTTCCATGTCTTCCAAACGATATTTAACGTCTGTTTTGCTTCGAACGTTCATATCCGCGCTGCCCGGCGCGTATTCTTTAATCGCGAGTTTAATTGTCTTTTCTCCTTTTCCTCTTGGTTGAATCAGCGCCAACTGCGGCCATTCTTTCGCTGACCAAGCAATTTTCCCATTTTGCAATTTCCCGGCCGCCAAATCCGCGCCCGCCAAATCCCAGTAATCACCCGCCAGCTCTAAACTGATTCGCGCGTTTTCAATGGTCAGCGGCCCATCATTATGATAACTAACGACGATTTCCGCCAGCTGACCCGGGTCAACCGGAAAACCATTGGCCACCGAATGTTCTACTTTAAATTCTGGACTCAAAATCGTCACTGACGCCGACCACTCGTTCTGTTTCAGCCATTCGCCATCGTGAATTAAATAAACATCAACCGTCAATGGCTTATACAATTCCCCTGTATTTAACTTGAATCGCCAATCAAATTTTTTCTTCTCGCCGGCCGGCCATTCGCCAATCGTCCAGTCCTTTTCGGCAATCACGCCGAGTTCCGCGTCCCAGCGCGGTGCGACTTTAACATTTTTATACGAAATTGGACTAGCGTTAATTATTTCTATCGGCCAAATAGCGACCTGCTCGTTAACCAATCTCATCGGCCAATTAGTGCCATCTGGCACGAACTGACTGCCCCTTTTATCTGACGCCACCAAAAGTTTGTAAACATAAAATTGACTCTGGCTGAACTGCCCCCAAAGCCGCTCGCCGCGCTTGTCGGTTTTGTAAAAACTTGCTTGAACGATAAATTGCTGTTCTTCGTTAAGCGCGCCCCAAATCAAGCCGTCTACTTCGAACGCGCCGTTCGCTCCTGGCGCCAGATTGCCTATTTTCAACGTTTTATTTTGCCAATCAAAATCAGAACGCGAAACTGTTTTCAACTCAAAACGTTTCGGTAGCATCAAACTCAAAACAACGTCTTCAAGTCCAAATTTATTATTATTGATGTAATCAACAGAAAAAGAAATCTCCTGCCCGCTGAAAAAATCCCCTGCCGCTGTTCTCGGAGTTCTCGATTGCGCGGCGATGTTTAAAACTAACTCATCAGTGAAATAATGGAAGCCGCCGTACCACCAAAAAACGTTCAAGCCGATCAAAAACAAAACCGCGCCGGCGATAATCAAATCGAGCACCAAATGTTTTTTATTGAATTTGTATCGCACGTGCCAGCGCCGCTTCAGCGCGCGGTGCGGAAAAGTGAAGATATTGACAATCACGTTTTTCTTGCCCGCTTTCTCGGCCGCCTCGATAATATCTTCTTCAATCTTCTCCAAATCATCGTTGGACTCGATGTTGATTGTGTTTTGTTTTGGCATAAATTTTAATTAAAGCACAAAATCTAATAAAGAATCTAGAATCTAGAAAATAGAATCTATAATCTAGAAAATAGAATCTACTGACTTTCCGTACTTAACTTAATAATAATTTCATGAGATAATGAAAGCATATGAAAAACAAACATATGGCTTCACTATCCCGTGAACAGCGGGAAAAAGCGCGGTTTAAAGCCGCAAAACTTTTTGAAAAGAACGTTTCTCAGGCGGAAATCGCCAGAAGATTCAAAGTAACGCCAGCCGCAGTCAATTATTGGCATATTGATTGGAAAAAGCAT
>JACRNX010000051.1 GCA_016214755.1 Candidatus Falkowiibacteriota bacterium | reverse complement strand
AATATTAGATGATACTTTGCATAATATGTGCTATGTCCTTGTCTATAGAATTTCATATACTGCTATTCTACCACGAGGATAGCGGGAAGTCTTCATCCACGGGCTTACGCCCGTGGGATTAAGATCTGTTTTTCTAAATTAAGTGGAGTATTGAGCCAATGCTTTACTGTTTCTTGAGAATCAACATCATCTTCAACCTGTGTAAGCCGTTTAAAGAAACCAGCCACAAAAACCGCGCCGCCAACTTTTATTCCATCTGGAAGCGCTTCCAAATAGCGAGCAATAGTTTGGCATCCCATGCTATGGCCGACAAAGTACGTATTTTCATCAACAGTGCCAACAACTTCAGCAAATTTTGAAACCCATTTGTCTATCCTCGGGTTCGCAGGGTCAGGAAATTGCGGAACAATAACTTCAAATCCTTTTACTTCCAGTTCTCGCTTTAGACAAGGGAACCATCCTTCTTCGGGATAGCCATCCCAGCCATGCGCTATAAAAACTCTTTTGTTCATAAAATTATTAATAAAGGTTCCTCGGAGCTCTGCTCCGAGGTATTTGTCGGAACTCGCTTCGTTTATTCTATTTCGTAGCAAAGCTACGCGATATTGAACCTGTATTATCTGCGCTCGCTCGGAAATGTTCCCGCCAAAGCGGGACATTTCACTCACTCGCTTGATAATAAATATGAATAATCATAACTCATCGCAGTAATTTTTTCAAGAAGATATTTGTTCTAATGTTGATAAACTTTGAAAATTGACAATAAATTAAGCGTGCGTACCCCGCTTAAATTTGGCATGCAAAAAATTCTTCGAGGCGTCGCCACGCTTAAAGAAGTCCGCCGCATTACCAAATGACATTGCGAAGAGCCCCGACGTACGTCGGAGCTCTTTTATTTGTCTTGAATACGAAATGTTTGTTTGTGCTACTTGGATTTTGCGACGAATTCTTTCAAATAATTTTTAATCGCGCCGATAAATAAATCAATCAGCAGGATAAAAATTATCAAAAGCAAAATTATAAATAATCTATGCGTTACCCAGAAACCATTGATATAAGTCCAGATGTTATAGAAAAATCTGTCGAACCAATTATAATCAACGGATGGGAATCTGATGACTTCTTTGCTGATTTTGTCAGCGTCAACCTGAACTTTAACATAATGATTAAAATAATGGTCAGCGTCGGTTCCCCATAATTCCGAGCCAGCGCCGCCAGTGATTACATAGTTTATCCCATTTTTCATCTCATCAAAATAAGCGTGAATATGGGAAGCAAAAACAGCATCAACTTTATACTGCTCCATTAGGTTAATAAATTCTTGAGCATTCTGTTTATCTGATAGCGAATGACTCCATTCCGGCCGCGGGTCAAAAGGCGGCACATGCAGAAAAACAAATTTATGCTGGTAGTTTCTCTGTAATTGTTCTTCCAGCCAGTTCATTTGCACGGCGTCAATTCTTTTTTCGTTGGCGTCGTCCAAAACAATAAACAAAGAATTGTTGTAATCAAATGAATAATAAAATTTGCCGAAGATATCAAAATAATTTTCCGCGCCGCCCTCTCCGATATCGTGATTGCCAAGCGCGACCAAAAACGGCGTCCGCTCGTTTTTTATCATGTTATAAAAAATTCGGTATTTCGCTTTTTCGCCGTCATAAACCAAATCCCCGACATCAATAGCAAAAACATAATGGCCATTATCAATATCTCTCAAAATTTTACGAAATATTTTAAAGCTGTTTTTATTGTCGCCCATCACGGCGAAACTGAAATTATATGAAGGCGCGGAAGAATGGATTTTATCAATTTGCTTTTGATTATAATTACCCGGGCCAACCGGCAAATAATCGTTAAGACCAATGATCGTTAGCAAAACAACAATAGCGGCAACAACAACAATGTGGCGTTTTTTTGAGAAATAACTTTTAAATTTCTTTTTAAGAAACATATAAGGATCTATAATTTGTAGTTGAGGCACTTCTTTTATTTTTGCTTGCTATGAACCAGAGCACAGTGTTTACCCTGCACCTGACGAAGGAATGGTGCAAGGAGTGGTTCGTCGGTTTACCATGAACCTAAGGAGCGAAGCGACGAATGGTTCATGGTGTCCCCGGAAGGAGTCGAACCTTCGTATCCAGCTTAGAAGGCTGGTGTTCTATCCGTTAAACTACGAGGACACGTAACAAGCGATAATCCCAAACTTTTTTGAACGAACTTTGATATTCATTTTCTCGCCCTGCACTGGAGCGAAGCGACTGGTGTAGGGTCCGTTGAACTACGAGGACATTGATATACTGTGAAAATAATATCAAAATAACTAACTTCCGTCAAAGTAAGAAAAAGGCGTGTGATGTGCCGTGGTCACACGCCGAGGAACTGGATGCAGATGCTTGGCCTTGCTGTCAACCAAGCATCTATACTATAACAAATTATTTCAAAATAAAAAAGCGCCCCGACGAGTGTGTCGGGGCAGTTCGAAAGGAGGTTCAGGACGGGTAGCGGAAATCCAGCTCGGGATTCCCGTGAATTTATTGTAGCAAAATAATAAAAAAAAGTAAAAAAAACGGCATGCGGACGTGAACGCATGCCAAAAGGAAGGTTGAGTGCCCGACATGGGCAATTTCATTATAGCAATAATTATTTAGAAAGTAAACTCACTCCTTACGGTTGATTTTTCAATATGAATCATCTATCCTATAGATACAAGGAGGGATAACATGGCAGAACATATCATTGGATACTGTCTTAAATGTTCCAAAAAACAAATAGTAGAAAGATGGGGAACCGGTCACCCAACCTGTCCTGATTGCGGAAACGCGCTCACCATCGACATAAAGCAACCGACAAGTGCCAATAACGATGACAAAGACAACGATATTGACTGGGCCCATGGCGTAGGAGAAAGGTAACGACAGGAGATATGTTTTAAATAATAAAAAATCGGCATTCACATTTACGCCTCATTCGACGCTTATCGAGTGCGGCATTTTTTTTATAAAAATAATAAAAATATCTTCAACAATTTTTTAGACAAAAACCCAAACGCAATGGCGTCTAATGAGTTCGCAAAACAAATCGGCTTTTATAATTATCTGAAACAAATCCCATTCTTTTTTTAATGTTATTGGCCGATTCGCCTTTCTTAATCAAACGAGAAATATAATTCCGGCGCAGCCGCTCCGGCGTTATTGGCGCTTCGGCGCGCGCGGCGAGAGCGCGTCCCTGGACGATCCGTTCCACGCTCCTTGGCGTCAAGCCCCTGACCGCGCCTTGCCGCGCGCGCCGGAAAAAAGTGCGGTCATGGCCGATGAAAACAAAATCCAATTTATCTTTCCGCGCTTGCAGATACTGCGCCAGCGCGTAGCGCGCCTGATTGCCGACCAATATCTCGCGCCAGCCGTGCTTGCTTTTCACGCGAATAATATTTTTTAATAAATTCAAATCGTTTTTTCGCAGATGGCTGATTTCCGAAACCTTTAATCCAGAATCATGCAATAATTCGAGAATCGCCGCGTCGCGCATGGCCAGGAGTTTGCTTCGTTCCGCGCTCCGCGGCGCGGTCAGCATCATTTCGAGCCGCGCCTTGTCCAGTCCGTCAAATTTTGGACGGACGACGGGCGGCAATTTAATTTGCTGGTAATCAAAGCGCAATCCCTTTTTCGCGGACAAAAATTTGCAAAACATCCGCAAGGCGATTAAATGGGAACGTTGGCTATTTTTTTTAAGGTAAACGCGCCGGCCGGGATTATAAACTTTTTTCAGCCACTCCCCGTATCTAGCGATGGACGACTGGCTAAAATTGTCCATTTTTTCAATTTTATTTTTTTCCGCCCAAGCGCAAAATCGGCGCAAATAAAAATTATAATTCAAAGTCGTGCGGCCGCTCCGCTGTTTGTCTTTTTCCAAATAAACGATAAACTCGTTTGTTAATTGTTTGATTGATGCCATTGCTGTAAAAATTAGACGCATTATTTATATTCAACGTTTACTTTTCTGGCATTTTCCCCCGTCCTTAATCCGTGTCCTTTGCTATATATCGTGCATATCACGGGGTCTGGGGCGCTTCGCTGGAGTTTATCCTGAGCCCCACAGGATGCGGGATCGAAGGACTCAGTGTAAATTCCGCCTGCCCCTTTTGTCACCCTGAGGAATGTCGCCCTGAGGTACTCGAAGGGCTCTCGAAGGGCGACAAAATTTTTTGTCTGTCACATGGTTCGAGAGCGCTCCGATAAGGCTTCGACAGGCTCAGCCTGACATTACTCAGCACAGGCCTCACCATGACAAAAGCATTTCCCAACGCTTTTTGGCAACTTTTTGCCTGCCCTAAACCGGAGAGAATCGACTGGTTTAGGGGCACCAAAAATAACCCTTCGGAGAACCGGCCTAAGAAACAGCTCGCCTTCAAAACTTAGAAATATGTAAATAATGTTTGTTTTTATACCCCTGTCAATATTATACGACACCAAAATGTTTCCCGCAATAAATCGGCGCCGACCAAGTGACACATTCGTTCATTACTTGTCTGATTTCTGATTGAGGTTATCTGCTGATATTATACGACACAAAAATATTTTTTACAAACGCGCTTGAACTAACATGAAATTAATGGTAATGTAAATGTAATCTCAGATCAAGCAATCTGATTTTGCTCTTTTCCAACAACAAATCAATCAACAACTAGAAGGAGCTTCTCTCATGAAAGGTATTTGCAGTGTCTGTAAAGAACGAAAATTTGTCCGCCGCAACCGCGAAACAGGTAGGCCGCTTTGTCTGAACTGTTACCAGACAGCCCGTTATCGCGATTCCTCCACTCACGAGAAATGTTTCAAATGCGGCAAGGTCAAACCAGTAATAACGCGTAACAGAACCCGACAAGCCATTTGCCAGAACTGCTACAAACGCGATCCGTCCAGGCACGAAAAATGTTTCAAGTGTGGCAAGGTCAAACTGGTGATCACGCGTGACAAGACAGGCAAAACCCTCTGTCAGAATTGTTATATGCGGCAACGCCGCGCCAAAAAATATTGACAGCCGCTCGACGTCTTGTTATTCTGAACTTGGAAACGCGGGCAAACCGCGGGGAGGGTAAAAATGAAACGATTGCTCTTTTTACTATTCGCAATTTCTTTATTTCTCTTGCCAGGGCACGCTATTGGACTCATGAAAGGCATCCCTTCTCCAGAAATTATGCTCACAATTGTCGAAAACATTTCTTCTTATGAGTATTTTGAAGGCGCTGGCGCTGATTATTATTTTCGCAAAGTAACAATCCTGGTTGAAACAAACCCAAACGAGGATGTTGCGATTTCTACAATCTGCGCTTATTTGCAATCATGGAACACTTTTAACGGAGTAGATATTGATTGGACAGCTATCATTGCGCAAAATCCAGATGCTAATTTTTTTGAAGAAGAGGGCGTCTGGTACGCTGAAAAAAATAACTTTCTGCTTTTTACTTGGGCGTCGGGAGAACGCCTGACAGAGGGCGGTGGGGACAACAATAACCTTCTAAGACAGCAAGACGCGCCACGGCGCGTCCTTTTTCATTGTGCTTAAATGTGTTGGAACCAACGCCTGTCAAACACAGAGGTTCTTATTTCGCTGATTTGAATTCAAAATTTTCTCCGCGGCCATAAGAGAAAAGAAAGAAATTTCTTTTTTGGGGGATCAAGGCACAATTCAGACCAATAAGCGCGCAAATCGCTCTCTTTTATTTTTTCTTTGCCTAAACCAAAATTCACCAGCTGTTCTAAGCGCCAGATGGCATATTGTTTTTTGTCTTTTTTCAGCTCTTTCACGTCCACCGACCAGTTGTTCATATACGCGAATTATAGCATCTTTTTCATAAAAAATCAAGCCGATTTTCAAACGAAACCCGCACGCATTAATTTTCTGTTTGACTTTTATCACTCCTTTTGATAATCTACAAAAGGCGCGATAAGGCGCTCAAAAAATTAGAGACGGGAGGACTCTTTAATGACGCGAGAAACTATAATTGCAGAACTGGCGGCGATGCGGAGTCAGCTAGAATCAACTGTTCATAAAATCGAGGGAATTAAGGATAACCTCTGCTCCGAACGGCAAACTTTGAGACAAACAATTGATGAATACGGTGTGAAGCGAATCGAGCTTCTCGAAGAAGAGTTGCGCGCGCGAGGACTAACGTGGTGTACGCGTTGCTCCGCTATCCTTCCAGAAGGAAAAACCGAACTTCTACTTCTTGAAGGCCGCAAGCAAGTTTCAGGCGGTTATCAAAATTCTTGCTATGGCTTTGAAAATTTTTTCCACCTCCACCGTGCCTGCCCGCAGTGCCGCGAAAAAGCATTTAACGATCACGGAACTCACGGCGAGTACGACGCTCTAGCCAGTGACCAAGCAAGTTTTTTCGCGTTTCGCGTGGAGCAACGCGCGGATGGCTACTATGCCCACAAGTTCGGCGATTGGATTAAACTTGAAGGTGAAAAAAGCAAACTTCCTAAGCCGTCGAGCCAATTAGTCGAAAAGATAGGCAAGGAGTGGAACCTTCCTCCTCAAATCGGTTTCGATTATCGAGATGGCGACAAAATCAAAATCCACGAACAAGCCGCAACCGCCGAAGCGGCTTGACCAAGCACACTTAATCAAAGGCGTCCTGCGACAGGACGCTTTTTTTCTTCGCGTTATTGACCTTTTTATTTTTGAGCAGGGACAGGTCGAGACCTGTCCCTACGATAAATTAAATTTTAGACGGGAAATCGGGCTTGCAAAAAATAAAAATCCATGATAGTATCTTGGTAAAGTCAATTTTGATAAACTATTGCAAAAATTAATCTAACGCTTCTGCGGCTCTGGCCTTGAATCTATTCATAGAATCCTCGACCGAGCGTCGGAAAGCGAAAAAATATGTTAAACGCGAAAAAAAAGCAAGCAGTCATCAACAAATTTAAAACCCACGAGACAGACACTGGTTCGGCGGAAGTGCAAATCGCGATTTTGACCGAGGAAATCAAAGAGCTGACGAAACACTTACAGCAACACAAACACGACTATTCCTCGCGCCGCGGTTTGCTGAAAAAAGTCGGCGAGCGCCGGCGCCTGCTCCGCTATCTGGAAATAGACAATCAGGAAAACTACAAAAGAATGATTGAAGAATTGAAATTAAAACCGACCAACAAACAAATGCGAGAAGAAGAAGTGAAGAAAATTTTGGAAGTGGAAATCGCCGGCGAAACGCCCAGTCCAGCCGCGGTTGTGGAAAGCGTGAGCGTCGTCGAAGATGAAAAGAAGGAAGAATAAAAACTTGCCGCGCCCGTTCGCGAACAGGGCGGCGGCTTTTTATTAAACACAAATATATTTATTAACCTTTTGTCCGTCAAATAAGTAGATTTTCCAAGCGGAAATCTAAAATTTGGCGGTCAGAAAAATTGTTATGGCAAAAGTAGAAACATTCGAAACAGAATTCGCCGGCAAAAAATTAATCATCAAAACCGGCAATCTGGCCCAGCAAGCGAACGGCAGCTGCACTGTCCAATACGGCGACACCATGGTGCTCGCCACGGCGGTCATCAATCTTGAACCAAAAGAGGGAACAGATTACTTTCCTTTGATGGTCGAGTATTCGGAAAAAATGTACGCTGGCGGACGAATCAAAGGCTCTCGATTCATCAAACGCGAGACCCGGCCGTCGGATGAAGCGATTCTCGTCGCCAGGATGATTGATCGCGGACTGCGGCCGCTTTTCGACCAATCAATGCGCAACGACGTGCAAGTGGTAATCACCGTGCTTTCGGTTGACGCTGAAAACGACCCAGACATTCCGGCGGTCATCGCCGCTTCTTGCGCCTTGCACATTTCCGATATTCCTTTCAACGGACCGGTCACCGGCATTCGCGTCGGCCAAATCAACGGCGAATGGGTAATCAATCCCACTTTCATGGCCCGCGAAAAATCCGTTCTCGACCTCGCGTTCACCGCTGGCGAAGATAAGGTCTTAATGGTTGAAGCCGGCGCGCAAGAAGTGGATGAAAAAACCATCCGCGACGCGTTTGAATTTGGTTTAAAACACGGCCGAAAAATCGTTAAATTCCTGAATGAAATCAGGGAAAAAGTCGGTAAAGAAAAAATCGCGATCGCGAAAAAAGCGGAAGAGGACTTGGACGAAAACCAAAAAATGAGCGCCGCTGAATTTGAAAAATTGCAGACCGAGGGCCGCGATTTCATTATTTCAAAATTAGACGAATATTTATTCAACATCCCCAAAGGCAGTAAAAAGGAACGGAAACAAACCTTGCATATTTTGCAGGACAAACTGGAAGAATTTTTAGTCGGAAAACAGGTCAGCAAAGACAAGCGCAAAAAAATAATGGAACTTTTCAGCGCCATTGTCGAGGAACAAATCACCAAAGCGATTTTAGAAAAGAAAAAACGGATTGACGGCCGGCCGCTGGACGCCCTCCGGCCGATTAGCTGTGAAGTCGGCGTTTTGCCGCGCACGCATGGCAGCGCGATTTTCAACCGCGGAGAAACGCAGGTGCTTTCCACCATCACCTTGGGTGCGCCGGGCGATGAGCAAACTATCGAAGGCATGGGCGCGTCCGGAAAAAAACGCTTTATGCACCATTATAATTTTCCGCCCTATTCCACGGGCGAAGCGGCGCCGTTCAGGAGCACTGGCCGCCGAGAAATCGGCCACGGCGCCTTGGCGGAAAAAGCGCTCTTACCAGTTATTCCAGCGAGAGAGGACTTTCCATATACCATTCGCGTCGTGTCTGAAGTATTAAGTTCAAATGGTTCGAGTTCAATGGCTTCCACTTGCGGCTCGACTTTGGCGCTGATGGACGCAGGAGTGCCAATTAAAAAACCGGTCGCCGGCATTGCCATCGGCATTGCTTCCAACGAAAAAGGCGAATTTGAAATTTTAACTGACATTCAGGATTTGGAAGACGGCGAAGGCGGCATGGATTTCAAAATCGCTGGCACGCGGGACGGCATCACGGCCATTCAAATGGATACTAAGACAGACGGACTAAATTTGAAAATTATCGAAAAGGCGCTGGCCCAAGGCAAATCAGCGAGAATAAGTTTGCTTGATGAAATCGCTAAAACCATTCCCGAGCCGCGCAAAGAACTTTCTCAATTCGCTCCGCGGATTGAAATGGTCCGCATTAATCCCGAGAAAATCCGCGACCTCATTGGTCCCGGCGGAAAAGTTATTAACGCGATTATTGACGAGACCGGCGTGGCGATTGACATTGAAGATGACGGTTTGGTAATGATTACTTCTGTCTCGCCGGATGGGATGAAAAAGGCGCTGGAAAAAATTGCCGCCATCACGCGCGAAGCGGAATTAGGACAAATATACGTCGGCACGGTAACGCGGCTTTTGGAATGCGGCGCGATTGTTGAAATTTTTCCGGGCACGGACGGCATGGTCCACATTTCCGAAATCACGGACAAAGAACGGGTGAATGACATCCGCAAATATCTAAAAGAAGGCCAGCAGGTAAAAGTTAAAGTAATTCGGATAGACGCGGAAAACGGCAAAATCGGCCTGTCCATGAAACGAATATAATAAAGTTCCCTGCGATGCTACCGTCATTGCGACCCCGCCAACGGCGGGGGAAGCAATCTCGAGACTAAGGAACAGCTCGAAATCGCGGATTGGATGCGGGTAATACGGCAAAGGGCGGTGAATCCATTCCTGATCACCTCTCTCCTGCCGCGCATGCCTGATGATCTGGTCGGCATTGAAGATAAACTCGGTCAAGCTGAAACAAAGAAATCGCGATCCGCTTGTTTTTCGCGGAAAAAATTTTCATCGTAGCGATGGCTACGACTCAAATTTTTTCACGCTCCAAAACTTCGCAGCTCATCGATTTTTTCTTATTTCTTAGTGCGTTTTCATAATGTGATGTCCATATGAAACAAATGTAGCCCGTTTAATGAAAATTTAACGACCATACCGTAGGGAACGCATATATGCGTTCCCTACTCCTATTTCATAATTTTTTCTTTTCCGCTAAGATACAATTAGACAAGCGGGACATATCTATCGCTGACGAGCGGACAGCATAATATGCTGTCCCTACATTATAAAAACATTTCCTTGCTTGCCTCGCTGATTATATGTTTCGATATTTTTGGTTAAAATTCGGCCTGGTGGTTTTTTCAATCTCCCTGTTTTTCGTTTGCTTAATTTTTTTGTTTCTCAATCACAATGATACTTTAAAAAATTTCGTGCCTGAAGAAGCGGAGATTTATCTGCATTCAAAGCCACGGCAATATAACTCACTGCCCGCGAACCAAAGAAGTGTCTATCTCAATTGGCTGGAAAAACACAGTTCTCTGTCAAAATCAACGTGGCAATCCATTTTACAAAACCACCCTAGCGAAATCGGATTGTTTTCCATCAATGGACAGGTCTTCGGCGTCGTCAAATCAAATAAGAACGCGATAGACGAACTGAACGCCCAAAACGTTTCTTTTGTCCAAGACGGCAAAGCGACTTTTTTTCCCGCCTTGCGCCTTTCTGTTGAAAAATTGACTGGCAATGTCTGGTTTAGAAAAATAAATAAAAAAATCAGCTTCAGCGATGTTCTCGTTTACGTTAAAAACATTTCGTCCTTAGCGCTCCCCTTGCCCGCGTTTAACTCGACGGAGCCGCTCGTTGCCAGCACTAATGTCGCTGCAAGTCAAGTTAAACTGCGCGTTGCCGGACCAGTTGGCCAAAAAATAGAATTAACGAACAAACGGCAAATCGCGGCTTTGCCGTCTGACACGGTAATATATTTTTACAACATCTTGACGCGAAACATTCCTGAAAAAGTGGAATTCTTAACGAAAAACTTTAAATTCCATTTATTGCAATCAATGCTCGGGCCAGTCGAATATCTTGAAACGCGAGACAGCTTTTTGATTTTCGCCTCCAAAAAGTTTAATTCGCTTGAAATGATAAAAGAAAACATTTTGATGATTCTCGCGCAAACCCTGCCTGTTGAAAAACAAAAGCTCTTGCCGGATAAAACCTTCTCAACACAACTAATCGCCGACCCAAATCAATGGCAATTCCAAAGCACGGCGATTGACAACGTCCAAACACTGTTAAATGAACCAAAAATTGGACTATCGCTCTCAATCGTAGATTTAGGGGAGATGATTGCCATTAAAAATAAAGCTCAACCACCTAAGCTGGGTTTTAAAACCCGGCTTAACTCGAAAATTAACTCTTGTTCTTTATTTCACAATAATGGCGCGATTATTTTGCCATTGAACGCGATAAATGGCATTGAAGATATTATTATAATCAACAAGGATGAAAGTAAAATCGTTGTTTGCATACACTAGTGTATGCAAAGAGGTGGATAACTAATAGTTACCCACATAGTTATCCACAGGCAAATTATCACGCTTGTTTTATTTTAGCGAACTTGCAATATCTATTGACCAATTATTTTTTTAATGATATAATGTATATGTGAATAGTTAACCACGCTTAACTTATCCACTTTGTTCATTCGCTCTTTCCAATGAACAATCTTTCCAAGTTGAATTTGGAAAAATTCACTCTATTTGCACTTACTCTTCTTGAGACGCACCTCCCCGACTTGTTCGGAGAGAAATTTGCGTTTCTATTCCGTCCCGCCAACGGCGGGGCGAAGAACCTTAGCCATAGGTTAAAACAAAAACAAAAATGAATCTTTTCGGAGAACCCAACGCGGCTCTCTCCACAGAAGGGTAAGACGCAACATCACTCGAAAGTCCCTGTGCTTTCACAGGCAATATCGCTTGATACTGCCTACGAAGGCTGACTTTACGAGAATAAGGCGCGAACACGCCACCAATCAATAAACTAATTGGGCGCCATTGTTCGCGCTTTTAAGTTACCTAAAAATAGAACAAACAGGACATAATACAAGATGTACAGAATACAAAATGTACAGATCTGTACAGATGTACAGATGAGGGCAAATAAAGTCAAATCCAAAATCTTGGTTTAATAGTAAATAAATTAGGATGAATTCAGTATCGTTTCAATCAATTTGTAGCGGCGACAACGTTTCAGGCCATTATGATTATTCAGTAGCTTTTTCAATTTACTAAAGTAGCCTTCCAAGGAGTTATTGGTGTTG
>JACRNX010000034.1 GCA_016214755.1 Candidatus Falkowiibacteriota bacterium | reverse complement strand
CCGCCGAAAGGATTGAAACATCTTAAACGGCTAGTCCGTGGATCATTTAGAAGAATCAAGGCAGACAAAAGATTATTAAAAAGCTGTTTACGGAAAGCTGGAGTATTAACCTAAGTGCGGAAAGTCAGTAGAATCTAGAAAATAGAATCTAGAATCTAGAATTTTAAAATGCATCCTCTAACGGACTTCTATTTTCTACTTTCTATTTTCTACTTTCTATTTTCTTGTTTTCCCATCCCTGCCAAAGTAAAAACGTTCGTGGTGGTGGCGATGATTTCCGCCTGGCCGTCAGCGTCCATATCAACGCCAGACACTCGCACGCCGTCGCGCGACTGTTCGTCAAACGCGAAAAAACTCGGACCGTCCTTTTTCCCTTTTTTATCGTAAACCCGCACTTCCGGCCCGCCGCCCTGTCCTGGCCCAGTAATAATTTCATCCAGCCCGTCTCCGTCAACATCAGCAACCGCGACATTGACGCCACCGCGGAATTTTGGGTCATAAGCGAAAAATCCCGGATTGATTAACCGGCCGTCAGGCGCGAATACGCGCACGTGCGGCCCGCCGCCGAAACCAGCGCCAGCGATTATTTCCAATGTGCCGTCGCCTTCCAAATCGCCGATTGCCACATTGACACCGCCGCGAAAATTTGTTCCGTAGGCGAAAAAACCAGGATTTATCAATTTGCCATTGCTGTTAAATATCCGAATCTGCGGCCCGCCGCCCTTTTCCGTTCCCGTAACAATTTCAACTGTTCCGTTTTTATCCAAATCGCCGACCGCGATATTAACGCCTTTATCGTACTTCTCCGTGTACGGATAAAAACTGGCGGACAAACTGCCGTCGTTATTAAAAATTTTTACTTGATTGACGTCCGCGACCAATACCTCTCGCTGACCGTCATTATTTAAATCATATTCGATAATTTGACTGCCGCCTTTGTATTCATCTTTGTAAGCGAAAAATCCGCTGCGGCTGACATGGCCGAAACGGTTAAAAACGCGGGCGAATGAGCCGTTGACGTAAACCGCGTTCAGGATTTTTTCAATCGGCCGCAAAAGCAGAAGCCCGTCCTTGGCCGGCACTTCGGCCGCGGAAACGAACAAACCGTCATTCGTCCCAGCGTCCTGCGTGCCATGGATTTTTTCATACTCGCCATCCAAATCAACCAGATATTTTTTATCCGTGTTATTTAAAATCACCAAACCGTTTTTGAAGTCGCGACGCCAAACGCCGTCGCTGAATTTTTTCGCGCCGCTAAGGACGTCGAACGCCTCGCCGGCCGGCGCGCCCAGTCCTGTTTCATATTCATCGTACCACCAAATTTCGCGGTGCGTCTCGTCGCCATTGTCAAAACTGTAATAGCCGTCGTCCAACAAGGCGCTCGCCAGCCCAAAACGCATTTTTTTGTAATCGTCTTTCTTGTACGTGTTATCAACATTAACGTTCAAAATTCCAGCGGCTGGCGGGACAGCGTTATCATCAATAAAACGATATTTCGCCATCATGGCCGACCATCCTTTTTCAGGAAAATGTTCATAAAGAACGCCGTTTAAATATTGATAATAATAATCGCCGCCATTGCCAAAAATCAACTTGTCGGAACCGACTGAATTTCTGGTGTTAAACAATAATTCCTTCATCCCTTGCTTCCATTTTTCCGTTAATTCTGACGGACTCTCCGCTTTGCCATCTTGATTTAAGTCAATATTAAACTCATTTAAAAACGATATGTCGTCCCAGACATTATCAAAAAACACGCCGTCCCAATAGCCGCTGTTCATCAATTCTGTTTGAACGAACTGTGGCAGAACGTCAATCCATCGCGCGTTATCCGCCAAAGGCGCGCTTAACGTAACATTGACCATCGGATTCGCCGGCCACCATGAAACCTGTTTTCTGTTTACGTCTTTCAACCACCAAGACCCTGCGATTTGCTGAAATAGTCTTTGCCGCAACGTTCCGTTTAGACCTCCTGAATCTCCCCGGATTTCTTGAGAAGCAATATAGGCGAGCAATTTAATATTTGGGTTTAATTCTTTTAACAGTTTTAAACTTTGCGGCGTGTATGTCTGCACTTCCATGTCAATAATTAATATATCCCATTTCGCTAGCGCCTTCGCTTCTGCCTCGGTTATATCCCACCGAAAAAACAAATTCGCCAGTTTCGGATATTGATGATTTAGATTGTTTCCACTAATAAATAAACTGCAATCAAGACAAGCCCCGCCAGCAGAGAGCGGGGTGATAATTAATAATATCAATAAAATACAAAACGCGATTTCCCGCATTTTTGTTCGCAATTAGTCAAAAATTAATTTTTATTTCTTATTCTTAAATTTCTTAATTTTTTATTTGTATTTTTTATTTATTATTTTTAATTTTTTATCTAACCTAGCCCATCCCTATTCGATACCTTTCGCAAGCCGAATCATAGCCAGCCATAAGTTCATCGTAATATCTCTCTGAACAATTTTTGTGTTCAATCTGCTTTCTCGCTTGTCGTCCGAGCAATTCAATGTTTTTCGCGTTGAAACATTCTTTAATTTTTTGACTTAATGCGGCCGCGTCGCCGGCTGGAAACAGCCAGCCGTTTTCGTTTTCTTTGACGATTTCCGGCAGACCGCCTATATCAGAAGCCAGCACTGGTTTACCCAAAGCCATTGCTTCTAGAACAGAAATTGGATAATTCTCGTACCACTCGGAAGCGATAATAAAAATTCTTGCTCGACGAATTATATCATATAACTTCTGACCGTAAACCGCGCCGAGATATTCAACATTTTTTAATTTATTTTCGCTGATAAATTTTTCGATCAAACGTTTCTGCGGCCCGGTGCCGACTAACTTTAATTTAACATTCGGCAGAGTTTTCACGGCCGCCAGCAATGTTAAAATTCCTTTTTCTTCGCTTAACCGGCTGACGCAAACTAAATAATCACCTGGGCTGAATGCTGGTTCAAAATTTTTTATGTCAATAAAATTGTTTACTACTTTAAACGGCCGCTCGATTCCCCACCCTTGAAGTTTATCGGCGAGAAACTGGCTCGGAGAAATAAATAAATCAACTTTTTCCTGATAAAATTTTAACAGCCATTGCGCATATAACTCCAGCGCCGACAGCGCGCTGGCCGCCGCACTGTCTTGGACACAGCGATTGGCGACGGACTGGAAATAACGATGCTTTTTGCATCGTTCACAGACCTTGCCTTTCGTGAATAAACGATAATTCGGACAAATCAACTGATAGTCATGCAGTGTCTGGACAATTGGAATCTTTCGTTCTCTCAATGGCTTTAAAATCGCCGGCGTCAGATGATGCGAGATATTATGCAAATGAGCGATGTCCGGCTTTTCTTTTTCAAGCAATCTCGCCAAACTTTCCGCCGCTTCAGGAAAATAGATGAAACGAATTGCTTTTTTAAACCAATTCCGGCGCTCCGAAAAATCAACGTTCCGGACGAAAAAATCATCCTGCAAGCAAGGCGCGTTTTTCTCATGGCGCATTGAAAAACAAATCACTCCATGCCCCTTCTCTTCTAAAAGCCGCTTGGTCGCGAAGTAAACCTGCTCACTGCCTCCTTGTAAAAAATGGAATTTATTTATTAACAATATCTTCATAAAATCGCTCGTACTGCTTAATAGTTTTATTAATATCAAATTTGTCTATGACTTTTTTCTGCAACCTTTCCGCCATTTTAATCGCCTGCTCGCGGTTTTCGTCAGCCCAATTCAAATGCTGGAGCAATTGCTCGATATTTTTTGGTTTGAAAAGCAAGCCGTCTTTTTGATGTTCGATGATTTCCGGCACGCCGCCAACGTTGGCGGCAATGACGAATTTGCCGGCCGCCGCCGCTTCCAAAATCACCAAGCTCAATCCCTCGGAAACCGAGGGCAAGACGAAAACATCCATTTCTTTCAGAAACGGACGAACGTCATCAACCTCGCCGATAAATTCAATTTTATCGGACAAACTAAGAACGTCTGACAGCGCCTCCAATGGCTGGCGCAAAGGCCCATTGCCGACAAGAATCAGCTGCCAATCGCGGTTTTTTAGAAATCGGCATGCGCGGATTAAATGCTTCTGGCCTTTTTCTTTGGTCAGCCGGCCGACTGAACCGAGAACCAATCCGTCATTTTTAAAAATTGAAGGACTGGGAACGAAAAAACGACTCGTATCAATGCCGTTGTAAATTAAAACCACCGCTCGCGGCGCGATGCCTTCTTTTTGGATTAAAAATTCGCGCGTGGCTTCTGAAATAGCCACCACTTTTTCAAATTTCCGGCGCGCCTTTATTCCCAATCGATCGCGCCAATATCCTTCGCTCATTATATCGTGCTTGGTGCAAACCACGTGCGCTACTTTGGCGAGAGCGGCCGCTTTTCCACCCCAGTAATCGCCGGCAAATAGTTGCGTGTGGACAATATCCGGCTTAAGTTCGCGCAAATAATCGGCGACTCGCTTAATGATTCGAAAATCGCCTTTTGTTTTTTTATTGAAAAATTTTACCTCGACGCCCGCTTCTTCATATATATTCGCCAGCGGATTATTTTCCTGCAAGACGATGACAGAGACGTCAAACCGGCTTTTATCAATTTTTCGGCAAATCTCAAGCAAGAGGCGCTCCGCGCCGCCGTAAGCTAATCGCCCGATGATGTGAACTATTTTTATCATAGAAAATAGAATCTAGAAAGTAGAAAATAGAATGTAAAATAGTGACCGAGTGCAAAAAAGCGTCCTCAAACAAACTTCTATTTTCTAGATTCTACTTTCTATTTTCTTCCCCCCACCGCGAAAATCAACTCATCCACGATACGCGGCGGAGCGGTAAATTCAAAAAAGTAAATTAACTTCCAGAAGCAATGAATTTTCTTTTGAACCAACCAGCGAATTACGCGCGTGAGCCGATTTTTCGGAAAAACAAATGGATATATCACCATATCCTGAAATCCGGAAAATTTCAAGACCTGCGCCAAACTAAATTCGGTAAAGCCCGATTGATGAGTAAAATCATTATAACAAATTTTGACGCCAACGAGAGATGCCAGATTGCCGGTTTTAACAAGCACCGCGCCGCCGGCGTTCAATTTTTCATAAATCGCGGATAGAATCGGCAGAACCTCTTCGCGCGGAAAATGTTCAATCACGTCGTTTAACACAATCAAATCATACATTGCTGAACCGACTAAAAAATTTCGTAAATCGCTGATTAATTTGACCCGGCTGATTCCTCGCTCCAGACAATATTCAACCGCTTCTTTCGAAACATCAACGCCTAAAATATCTTGATAACCTTCTTCTGCCAAAAATTCCAAAAATTGACCCATGCCAGAGCCAATATCTAAAATTTTCACCGCTTTATTCTTCGGCAAAAAGCGGCCATAATTGTGCCGATATAAATCAATAATATGTTGCCGGCTCGCTTTATTTAACTCCCCAAATCCGCTGGATAAAAATTTGTGATAAAGTTCGCTCATAATTTTTCATTAAGGTACAGATGTACAGATTATTTTACAGATAGTACAGATTTTCCGAGACGGACTTTTAATGTTTTATTCGTAACATTTGTAGTGATTGGTAATTTGTAGCAATATTATCTTTCATTTTTTATTTAAACTCACTCCCGCCAGACAAACGCCAATCGGCAGCCACATGGTCGCCAAAAAGTACGAGGTGGAGAAAAGCTCAAAGACAACCAAGCCGGACAGCGTCATTATAAAACACAGGACGATTTGCCGCGCCTTTCCGCTTGCTGACGTCTGATACGCTTTGAAACAATAATAAAGCATGAAACAAATTAGCGCGATAAAAGAACCTAAACCCAAAACGCCTGTCTCGGTTGAAAGTTTTTGGACAAACCCATGCGATTCCAAGGGGTCGGCGAATTCAACGCGATAAACGAAAGTCCGGCCGACGATTTGCTGAAAAGTATTAAGCCCATTGCCGATCAGCGGCTGCTCGAGAAAACCGTTGAACGCGATTTTCGTCATTAAAATTCTGTTGGCGTTAGAACTTTGAACCCAAGAAATGTTTTGCCAAATCGTAAGATAAGAAATCGCGACCGCGAATATCAGCGTGAGCGCCACCGCCGCGTAAGCCAAGCGATTGATGCGCGGATGATATTTATAAAATAAAAGGATTAAGAGTTCGACCATCAGTGCCAGCCAGCCGGAACGGGAAAAAGTCAGAATCAAAATCAGCGCCATAAAAAAAATCGCGAGCATGTACCAGCCGCGCGCTTTTATTTTTTCCGACAAAAGATAAAGAATAAAAGTTAACGGAATCACCGCCGCCAGCACCTCGGCCACGGCATTGTGGTTGCCGCCGAGCGGATTAAAATCAGCGAAAGAAAACGGCACGGCGCGGTGCTGATACCACGGTCCGACGCCGAAAATCACGGATAGCAATCCGGAAAACGCGACGAAAATGCCGACCGCGAAAAAAAGCTGCAGGATATTTTTTAACTTTTTATTACTGTCAATTAAATTAAACGGCAAAATCACGAACATCAAATAGAAAAAAACAATCGGCCTTAGCCAATATTTAAACGCTGGACCGAACACATCATTGTTAATTAAAGAAAACGACGCCGCCAGCCAAAAAATCATTGCGAAAACAACGCCCGGCGTTTTGTGCCAAGTCATTGACAATTTTTCACCGCAAGTCAGTTGCCAAATCGTTTTTAGCAAAACCGCCGACAACAAAAAGACCGCCGCTAAATCAACATACGGCAAATTTACTTCGCCAATTCTAAATTGCCAATTAACGAACGGATAAAATACGATAAGCGAATACAATCCAATCTCCGGCCAGCGGCAAAAAAGCGCCAAGACAATCAGCGCCAAATCGAAAAGTAAAACATATTTCAGCTGAACGAAGTTTACAGCGCCAAAATTTAAAACCGCGAGGCCGGCGACGAGTAAAAGCGCTGGCATCGCCAAAGCAGAGAGCTTCTTATTAAAAAATTCTAGTTTTATTTTTTTCATCATTAGTATGAAAATATGATCAGCATTATTTCAATAATCTTTTCCCGCCTTTAATCCGTATTCATTGCTTCTATCGAAGCATACCTCGGTGTCTGGGGCACTTCGCTGGAGTTTATGTAAATTCCGCCCGCCCCTTTGTCATCCTGAGCGAGCGGAGCGAGTCGAAGGACGGAACCCCACCCCGACGTACGTCGGGGCAAAAAGTATCCCTTCGGAGAAAACCGCCTTGGAAATTGCTTGTCTTCCTTATAATTGATTCAATAATAATTTATTTTTGAAAATCCAATTCGCCACTTTCAGCGGATTGCGTTTTATCCCCGCGCGGGCGGTGCAAACCATCCAATAATTGCTCTCAAACCCTTTGACATCATTCCGCGCTTTGTGCGCTTGCTTCGAATGCCACAAATCAACAAATTTTTTAAAGTTGCCGATGTTAGCCATAATGACATTATCAATTACCGACGGATAAACGTCTCCTTTGGGATCAAGATAAAAAAAGTCCTCTCCAGCGTATGACTCAAGCGGCCGCTTCTGTCCAGTGGAAATTTTCAATAACCCGTCAATAAAATACGCCCGCACCCAGTCCTTCGGCTTCAAAGAATTTAAGAGATCGTTGATGACGTGCGTGAATTCTTTTTCCAATAAACGCGGAGGCGCGGTGAGCGCATTATCTTTGCCAAAATAAATTTTCGAGGAATGAGCGACGGCCATAGTAAACTGGACGCCTAACCGTTTGCTCCAATCGTAAACCAAACGCAACTGATGATAATTTAAATTGTTTAACGTGAACGCCAGCTTGATATTTTTTATTTTCAAATGATCGCGGCAAAATCTGATTGTCTCCAGCGCCTTCTGCCAAGCGCCGGGAACGCGCCGGACTTGTTCGTGCATTTGCCCGATGCCGTCAATGGAAACGGAAACCGCTATCCGCGGATAAATTTCTTTTATTTTCGGCAGGACGCTTTTGATTGTGTCAACCAAAAAGCCGTTGGTAGAAATGTTAATATTCGCTTTCGGACAGGCCTTTTGCATCACGCGGACGATTTCAACCAAGTCATCCCGCAAAAATGGTTCTCCGCCGCTGATGTTTATATCCCGCAAACTTCGCGGCAATTTTGCGTATGCTTCTGCCGGCATTTCCGGAAAATCTTTAATCTGCCAGATATTGCACATGATGCAGCGGGAATTGCAACGATAAGTAACGGCGACAACCGCGTCAATCGGCGATTTTATTGTGTGTTTTTTGCTCATACTTACTTTAAAAATTGTAGCATATTATTTTAGAAAAACATAATTTTCAAGCTCAAAATCCTAATATCGAAATCCTAAATAAATTTCAAATTATAATGTCCAAATGTCCAAAATAAAAATAAAAGGCGGAAATTGCGTGGCAATTTCCGCCTTACTGTTAACTATTTACAGAGACCATCCAACAGAATAATTTCGCCTTCAGGGTCAGGCGCCGCTGGATCAACTTTTCCTGAAACGACTTCATAGGAAACTGCCTGGCCAAGATCATTGACGCACCAAAGTACGCCCGACGCTTGCCAGCCGCCCCAAGAAGTTCCGTTCTGACAGTTCCAGTCAGCCCAACCCGCGTCCGTATATCCTGGCACAGGATAATCTCCGCGCAAGCAAATCTGCTGGACAGTAGCTGTCCAAACCCCGCAATAGCCATCAGCACTCCAAGTATTCGGCGGGTCAGAACCCCACCAAACAACCGGATGGCCAAGGCCATAACCGCAACAGATGTTGCACGAGATCGCCGAACAATCTTCGTCAACAGTTCCGTCGCAATCATCGTCAAGACCATTGCAGATTTCTGCTTCACCAGGGCTGACATCTTTATCGCTGTCGTCGCAATCGCCTTCGCAATCGCGCCAGCCGTCTTTATCCGCGTCTGCTTCGTCAATCGGAACCAATCCATTGCAATCGTCGTCAAGACCATTGCAAAGTTCAGTCGCTGGTTCAACATTGCCGGCGCAAGCATCCCACTTGCCATCCGCGCCGCATTCCTGCCAACCGAGTTGACATTCGCCGACATCAGACGAGCCGCAAATTTGCTCGTCGCCGGGATCACATTCGCAATCCTCGTCAACCGAACCGTCGCAGTCATTGTCCGCATTGTCGCCGCAGACTTCGACGGAAGACTTGTCCTCGCTTCCACTCGGCGATGTCGAACAAATCGTTGAATCTTCTCCGTCGCATTCCAACTTGCCGAACCCGCAAGCACCTACTCCGACGCATGGCGCACCGATGAAGAATTCCTCATCAATATCGCCGTCGCAATCATCGTCAATCGCATTGCAAAGTTCTTTGGCGTTTGGATTTACCGCTGGATCATCATCGTTACAATCATTTGCGCAGACCCTGAATCCATCCACGTCCGCGTCAATTTCATCAGCAGGCAGTCCGCCGTTGCAATTGTTGTCCAATCCATCGCATTGCTCTGGACTCGGTTCAACATTGCTCTGGCAATCAGCCCACTGACCGTCCGTAGCGCAAACTTGCGTTCCCTTCTTGCAAACACCAACGTCAGACGAACCACAAACAGCGAGGTCGCCAGGATCGCATTCGCAATCTTCGTCAACCGAACTGTCACAATCATTGTCCTTATTGTCGCCGCACACTTCTGGCTTTGACGCGTCTTTCGACGCGCCCGGCATTGTTGAACATTGATAGCCGGACTTGCCAGCGCATTCGTACGCGCCTGCTCCGCAAAGGCCGAGTCCGACGCACGGCACGCCGATAAAGAATCCTTCATCGGTCTCGCCGTCGCAATCGTCGTCAACGCCATTGCAGAATTCATCAGCTAACGTGTTCACTGCCGAACTATCGTCGTTGCAATCGCCTTCGCAAATCATCTCGCCGTCAGCATCAGAATCAACTTCGCCTGCGCCAACCGCGCCATTGCAGTTGTCGTCAAGGCCGTTGCACTCTTCTGCCTTTGGCTCAACATTGCCTTCGCATTTTCCCCACTTGCCGTCTGCCCCGCACTTCTGCCAACCGAGTTTGCATTCGCCAATCTCGGACGTGCCGCAGACCTTCTGGTCGCCGGGATCGCATTCGCAACCCTCGTCAACTGAACTGTCGCAGTCATTGTCCGCGTTGTCGCCGCACACTTCTGGCTTTGACGTGTCTTTCGACGCGCCCGGCATGGTCGAGCAAATCGTGGCATTAAGCCCAGCGCATTCCAGCTTTCCTGCTCCGCACAGTCCGAGTCCATTGCACGGCGCGCCGACAAAGTAATCTTCGTCAGTCGCTCCGTCGCAATCATCGTCAACCGCATTGCAGGTTTCGGACGGAACTGGACCACATTCACCGCAGGCGTTCAGCACGCCTTCGTCAACCTGGCCGTCGCAATCATTGTCCGCAGCGTCGCAGATTTCAACCGGAACATTGCCGCACTGACCGCAGGCATTCAGCACGCCTTCGTCAATTTGGCCGTCGCAGTCGTCGTCCACTCCATTGCAGACCTCTGGTTTTGACTCAATACTGCCAATGCAATCGTCCCAAACGCCGTCCACGCCGCATTTCTGCCAGCCGAGTTTGCATTCGCCAACATCGGACGAACCGCAGACCTTCTGGTCGCCGGGGTCGCATTCGCAACCCTCGTCAACCGAACTGTCGCAGTCATTGTCCGCGTTGTCGCCGCAAACCTCTGGTTTTGACGCGTCTTTCGATGCGCCCGGCATTGTTGAGCAAATCGTGGCGTCAAGCCCAGCGCTCGTCAACCGCGTTGCAAAGTTCAGCCGCGGCTGGATTCACCAGCGCGTCAGCGTCATCACAGTCGCTTTCGCAAACCATGAATCCATCGCCATCAGCGTCAACTTCGTCAACGCCAAGCGCGCCGTCGCAGTCAGTATCCAACCCGTCGCACGTTTCAACGGCCGGTCCGATCGCACCGACACACTTGCTGAAAACGCCGTCTGGTTGGCATTCCTGCGTACCAAGCTCGCACTCGCCAACATCGCTTTCGCCGCAAATGATAAACACGACTTCTTCCGCGTCATATTCGCAAGCGCAACCTTCGTCAACGCTTCCTTCGCAGTTGTTATCAATGTTGTCACTGCAAATTTCCGCGGATGACTGGTCAGCCGAGCCGCCAGGCATTGTTGAGCAACGAAACGCTATTTCACCGGCACATTCGTACTCGCCAAATCCGCAAGCGCCATAACCGCTGCACGGCGCGCCGACAAAGTAATCTTCGTCAGTATCGCCGTCGCAGTCATCATCAACACCATTGCAGAGTTCAGCCGCGTCTGGATTCACCAGCGCGTCAGCGTCATCACAGTCGCTTTCGCAAACCATGAATCCATCGCCATCAGCGTCAACTTCGTCAACGCCAAGCGCGCCGTCGCAGTCAGTATCCAGTCCGTCACACAATTCTGGACTTGCTTCGACATTGTCAACGCAAACATTCCATTCGCCGTCAATGCCGCAAATCTGCCAACCAAGTTCACATTCGCCAACATTGGACGAACCGCAAACTTTCTGGTCGCCAGCATCGCAGCTGCAACCTTCATCAACGCTGCCATCGCAGTCGTTGTCAATGTTGTCACTGCAAAGTTCGACAACTGACTTGTCTTCCGAGCCGTTCGGTCCAGAAGAACAGCGATAATCGAATTCGCCAGCGCATTCATACTTGCCAAGGCCGCAGTTACCAGCCGCAATGCACGGCACGCCAACGAAGAAATCTTCGTCAGTCAAGCCATCGCAGTCGTCATCAACAGCGTTGCAAAGTTCAACCGCGTCGAGATACACGGACTTGTCCGCGTCGTCGCAATCGCCTTCGCAAATCATTATGCTGTCCGCGTCCGCGTCGGTCTCGCCAACCATCAGCATGCCATTGCAGTTGTCGTCAATGCCATTGCACAGTTCTGTCGCGCCGGGATTTACAGCTGCGTCCGCGTCATTGCAGTCGCCATCGCACACGCGATAGCCGTCCGCGTCAGCGTCGTTTTCCACATCCGGAACTTTTCCGTCGCAATCGTTATCAACGCCGTCGCACACTTCGGCCGGAACCGCGCCGCACTTGCCGCAGGCATTCAGCAATCCTTCATCCGTCTTGCCGTCACAGTCGTTGTCAACGCCGTCGCAAACTTCAGACGGAACCGGACCGCACTTGCCGCAAGCATTCAGCAATCCTTCGTCTGTCTTGCCGTCACAGTCATTGTCAACGCCGTCGCAAACTTCAGACGGAACTGCGCCGCATTTGCCGCAAGCGTTTTTTACGCCATTGTCCACGACGCCGTCGCAATCATTGTCAACGCCGTCGCAGACCTCTTTTTCAGCGACGCATTCCGGAATTTCTCCGGTCGGTTCGGTTGCCGCGCCAATCGCGCAGTAACTGACATCGCCATGTTCGCAATGCCAGCCGCCGCCATGCGTGGCGAAACAATCTTCGCTTGTCTCGCAAGTTGTTTCGCAATCACCAGCGACGCACACTTCGTTTTCCGCACAACCTAGAACACACTCTTTCCCCGCTTCCTCTTCTTTGCAGGAAGCGACCACGAGCGCCGCGAACGCGACCATAGCACAGGCAACGATGTTCTTCATTTTCCACCTCCTTATAGTGGTTGATCCGTTGCCAACGGACTCTGCCCCATTTTCGATTTCTCTCGACGCTTCGGCCGAGTTTCCTCGCAAATTTCCGTTTCCGTCTCTCAAATCTCTAACCTCCAACTTTTCTCTAACTTCCAATTTCCAACCTCCAACTTCCATTGTAATGAACCTTGGCCATTGAAGACCTAAAAATATTAACGATTGGCTGGCGATATGGTCTCTATATTTTCTTATCTAATCTCTAATCTCCAACCTCTCACTTCTATTTTTAGAGCTTTAATTAGCAAAAAAGATATCGTTCAATCTTACTAAGAATTTAATCTTTTGTCAAGTATAGTACATTACGCTAAATTTAGAATAAAAAAATAATTCAATCAATAATAAAATTAAGTAATCTGTTTTAAAAATTTGAAAGCCGACGCTATGTGATAGCATCGGCTTTGTTGCCCTTCGAGGCTCGCCTCGCCCCGACATACGTCGGGGCGGGCTCGCACCTCAGGGTGACACTAGAACTTACACTCTTCCTCGAACTGCAGGACCATTACGCCCTGTCCGCCGAGGTTGGCATCTGGTTTGACGATGAACTTGGAGTCATTGCAAATGACCATCGCCATCTGCCCCTCACCCCACGCTCCACCGCCATCCCAGCAGTTGTATTTGAGAGAAGGTTTTCCCCAACCCCATGAGCAGAGCTCATTGGGGGTCATGGACAGCGGCGTATCTGCTGGCAGGTACGCGGTTTTCCCATCGTACCAGACCACAGCCGTTGACTTCGTCGCCGGACAAGTGAACGAACACATGTACTTTTCCGCGCTCCAGCCCGGCTTCAGTTCGCATTGACCTTTTCCCGCGTTGCATGTTTCCCATTCCACGCAATCGCTGTCATCCACGCACTCTGCCTTTTCGCAGTAGTAATGGGACAGCGCCTCGCCCGGGAAACCGACAATGCCCCACGCGCAGTAGAATCCGGTTGAACATGGATGCCAGTTGTCGGCAAGGTTCGAGCATTCCTGACAAAGTCCATATTGCGCTGACTCGGAATAAACACAGTACTCGCCCATTCCGCTGTCCACGCAATCATCGTCAGACACGCACTTCAGTTTCTTCCCTCCGCCGCCGGTATAGAGACACGTATCCTCATGGCCGCAAACAGCGTTGTCACAACTGTCTGTGGTGCACGGGTTCGCGTCGTCGCAGTGCGAATCGTCGAAGCATTCAAGACAGAGCCCCGCGCTGCAACCATAGTCGCACTTTATTTCGACGGTCTGCGCCTCGCACTCGCCGAGAACGCATTTGCCCGTGGCAACCACGCAGTACTGAAAATCGCCAGAGCACGCGCAGCCGCCACCGAGTCCGCATTCAGCGTCAGACAGGCAGTCAGCGCACGAACCATCGGGCTTCAACGCACCATTGTCTGTCTCGCCGTCGCAGTCATTGTCCAGTCCGTCGCATGTTTCGCTGACTGGCTCCACGGCGCCGACGCACTCGCCCCATTTTCCCTCGACGCACTTTTGCTTGCCGTACACGCACTCGCCGAGTTCGTAGTAAACGAAATCAGTAGTCGTGCAATCCTGTTCGGCGTTCGGCAGACAGGCGCAAACCTCGTCCACCTCGCCGTCGCAGTCGTCGTCGAGACCGTTGCAATACTCGTACGGCGCTTCGCCGCACTTGCCGCAAGCATTCAGCAGTCCCTCGTCTGTCTCGCCGTCGCAGTCATTGTCTATCCCGTCGCAGATTTCTTCGCTCGCGACGCATCCTGGCGGCGGCCCGTCAACCGGAGGTTCCTCGACTGGAGGTTCTTCGCTCGGCGGTTCCTCTGGCGGAACTTCTTCTGCCGGCGGTTCTTCTGTTACTGGTTCGAGGTTCACATAGTTGACGTCTTCGCCCCATGGCGTACCGCTGATCGCGAAATCAGCTGGTTCTTCCTGGGTTTCGACGCCATCTCGCTCGCCGCCCTTTTCCTCAACCGGAAGATTTTCCGGCTGCGGGTCGCCCGTGCACATGCCCTTTACGCAGAACGTGTGCTCGGGGTAGCAGTCCTCATGTTTCTCGCACTCCACGCTGAACGCGTCGCCAGAACCGTTTTCCATCGTCGGTTCAGCGCTGTATTGAGAATCAGGACATCCGACCACGACCAACGCCACCAGAACCAAAAGTATCCTATTCATCTCGCACCCCTTTCTTTTGTCCTGAACTTGTTTCAGGATCTATGCCCCTACTAACGAATTGTCTAAGAACCATTTCTTTCAACAAAGAATTATAGCACATTTATTTAATTATGTCAATTTTAATTTAATGTAAATTTAGCTAAATAAATTTTATCTATCATTAAAACTAATACAAAATTAACGAAAAGCCAGATGATAATGTTACGCTTTATCCTCTAATGTCATGCTTCGAGAGCCTCAGCATGACAAAGTACGCTTTCGTCTGTCACCCTGAGGCTCTCGAAGGGTGACAATTATTATAAGAGCCGACACTATGTGATAGTATCGGCTCATTTGTTCACTTCTCCTCTTCCTCGGCAGCCGTATAAAACGGCCACCCGAAATCCTTCTCGAAGTCGCCCGGAGGAGACGTCTCCTCGCCAACAAAACATTTCGTTGGCTTCAACGTTTCTCCTGCCCACAGGACTTCATCTGCCGGTTTGCCATCATGAGGCCCGAGGGTTAGATCAACCCAGAAGCCGAGCGTTACGAACTCGAGAGCCAGCTCGGCGCTGAAGCAACCTTCTGCGTCGAACTTGAGATCTCTCGCCGCCTCCCACGCCTCTGGGTCTTCCCCAGTCGCAGTTGACCACGCCAGCTGGCCATAAAGGCCAGTCAAGTCGCCGTCGTAACAACAGCTGACTGCTGTCAGCGGCGCCTCGATGACCCCCGGCTCTTCTGGCGTCGGCTCCACGGGCTCTGTCGGCACCTCCACTTCATACTCTTTGCAAGTGTGCGACACGAGGTCGCAGTACATGGTCGTGTCTTCAAACCGCTGACAAGTGTCCGTATCCTCGATCTTAACGGTCTTTGTCTCTGATGTGGACGTACCGTCCTCATTTTCAACCTCGACTGTCTCGGTAGCGAGCTCGGCATCACAGCCGATCACGCACACGAAGATCGAGTAGCCGACTGATTCGGACGCTGCCAAATCCATCTGGCAGACTTTCTGCGCCTCGCAGTCGTCGTTGGTGACGCAGAGGTCGCCCTCGTACATCACCACCGGCCCATCGATTGACACGCTTCCCTCGACGGGAACCTTTCCCTTGATCGTCTCGTCGCCGCAACCCGCGGCGAACGCCATCGCACAGAACATACCACACAGCACTACAAATACCTTCTTCATTTTTTTCTCCTTATGTTGAAGGTCTATTCCCTTGTGAAGAACACCCTAGCACCCATCTGAAGAGTCAATCCTTTGTTATCCTGAAATGCGACTATAATATCTTACTTGATTCGCTTTCGTTACTTGTCATCCTGAACCCGTCTTATTCGTCATCCTGAACTTGTTTCAGGATCTTTAGTTACAGACAACAGTTACAGACAACTGATAATTCACTCTTCGGATAGGTGGGAGTAAAGCATTGCTTCACTCCCTTTGTTGTTTACTTGAAAGAAACCTCCCTGTCGAAGGCGCCCAGCCCATCAAGAGCCAGCGCACCTCCGCCAATGACTGCGGCAGAAACGATGGTCACTGTGAACGCGCACCATCCGGGGTTGCGCTGGCACCAGCTCTTTTCCTCGTCCGGCGGAGGCATCACGGTCACCTCGGCCGGCAACACATTTACCGTTGCCGGTGGCACATTTACCGTGATCGGCGCGAGCGTTCCCACGCGCCTCACGTTCACGGTCGTCCCCGCGTCGAGAGTCGGCGCGGTTGCCGCCGGAGCTGGTGCCGGAGCATCCTGCGCGAACGCCGTTGCGGTCGCCATTGCCACGAAACAGAACACTACGAACATCACAACCTTCTTCATTTTTTTCTCCTTTGCTGAAGGTCTCTCTCCTGTTGTCAAGAACATGAGGTCACCTGCCTCACCTGAATTATCAACCCTTCGAGGCTCGTCCCGCCGCTGGCGGTGCTCGCACCTCAGGGTGACAATGATAATTCAGGTAAGGGGCAGAATGAGTTTTGAACCCACTCTGCCATTGTTGTTTATTCGTCGTCAGCTTCCGGCTGTGGACAGCCGATGCATTTCTCCACCTTTTCGATGTTGAATTGCATCCCTGCCCTCTCGCCTTCACGAGCATAGATCACTGGTGCCCAGAGCGGCACCTCGTTAATGTTGTAGACAACACGAGTTGGCACTGGAACAGTCGCCGGCGCAGCAAGCACTGCCGACTTCGGCTTTGCCGGCTTCGCTGGCTGAACATTCGCAAGTGCCTGTCCGCCAGCATCTCCCTTTGGACCGCGGCAGTCCAGAACATCCACCGCGCCATCGCCGTTCGCGTCTTCAGCCGTATCCTGAACGCCGTCCGCATTCAGGTCCCAGCAAGAAACGCCGGCTGGGCCTGCTTCCCCGGGAGAACCCTGCTCACCCTGCGGACCCGCGATACCAGGTTCGCCTTCCTGACCAGGAACACCATCATTTCCCTTGACCGTCGCGATGAACTCCGGATCTGCCTTCATCTGCTCAATCGCCGCTGGCAGTTCCACTTGTACCACGTCTTTGTCTCGCTGTTTCGATCCTGAATCTGTCCGCCAGAGTCCGACGACGCCAGCGACGAATGCAACAGCCACTGCCACGAACGCAAAAATCACATGTCTCACCTTCATCTTTTTCCTCCTTTGTGAAGGTTTGTTCCCATTGACGAATTGTCAAACGACTCACCTAATTGTCATCCTGAGTTTGTCGAAGGATCTTTCGTCTTTAGAACTACAGATTTCTCGGCAAACTCGGAATGACATCTCGAAATGACATAATAAAACGCTTATTATAATTTTAACGCATCAATCATGCTTATGTATTCTACATTATAGATTCTATTTTCTATTTTCTAAATTCTAATCATGAGATAGCATTATATCACACCGCAAATATCCTGTCAAGTAGCGTTTTATTGCTTTATTATTGTCAATGAAATTTAATGGTTTTTTATGTAAACTTCCACGGGCTTACGCCCGTGGCATTAACCTATTTCAAGCTGCGCTTGCCCGCTATCCTCTCGTCCTTGATTTTCAATGTATTTTCTTACTGCTGCTTCATTCACTCCCACCGTTGATACAAAATATCCAT
>JACRNX010000049.1 GCA_016214755.1 Candidatus Falkowiibacteriota bacterium | reverse complement strand
GGCGGAGGCATCAATCTCTGGACTACAAAACGCCGGCGCAAATATATTTTCAGAAATAATTCATTGACATATTTAATTCTTAAAAAATTAACCCACCAAATACAAGGCAATTAGCTGTCTTGACAAAGGGGTACACTTAAAACTCATCAATCGCCTCCTGATATTCTGGTGGGATAGGTTGATCCTTAAACACTTTATCCGTTAAGTAACGAACCAATTCCTGCGTCTGTTGAAGATAATTTTTGTTTGTTGAATTTGGAATTGTTTCTCTACTCACTAATGCCCAGTGTAGCTCCGGCGCATCGCTTATGTAAAATTCTTCTGCTTGATACCAACTTGGATCACTTGGATCACACAGTATTTTTCCTTTATTGCCCTTTTTGAATTTATCCTCCAAAAGCTCATTCATTTTCTTCATAGTCAGCGGCTGACCGTCTGGCGCCTTGTCAACGCGCAACACCAGGAATTGACCGAGTTCTCTGGCTCGTTCAAGTTCTTTGCTGGAAAACGGAATTTCTGGAACTTCTTCCAATCGCACGCCAAATGTTCTTTCCACTTCTTCCGGCCCGAGCACGTTTTCTCTGCCGAGCAATTCTCGCGCCATTTCAACAGTAATATAAAGTTTCTTGTCAAGATTGGTGTAAGCGGACTCCCATTCTGCTTGCAGTTTTTTGACGACAGACCAATCATTCAAGTTGTCTGAATCCTTCACTTTTTCGTATTCCAAAATTAACTGCTCTTTTAGAGCTTGCAGTTGCTCGTATTCTGTCTTTATTTGTTCGCAAAGCGAAGACATAAGTAAAAATATATTGATAATATAATCTGCACTCGCTTGAAAATAAAACTGTGTTTTATTTTACTCGCTTCGTTTGATTATAAAAATAAAACTCTCAATGTTTAATGTTCAATTTCTAAATCCCGTCTAAACGTCATTACGAGGAGCACAGCAAGTCGTCATTGCGAGGAGTCCCGCTGTAAGCGGGACGACGAAGCAATCTCGAGACTATAGTCATTGGGATTGCTTCGTCGTCTAACTCCTCGCAATGACGAATTGGACGCGCGGCGCGTTACGCATTACAAGTTTATCCTGAGCCCTTCAGCTTCGTTTAGGATAAACTCCGTCGAAGGATTGCGCGTCCCTTTTTACATTGATTTCTTGTTTCTTTGTTTTATTGTTTTATTGATTTTTTGATTTCTTGTTTTCCGAGTTTTTTGGTTTTTCCGTTTTTCCGTTTTTTCGTGCTTACCAAAGCCACCGATAATTCTCCTTGATTTTACTAATTAATTTGTCCGGCGTCAAAATACCAAATTCGCAAATATAATCGGTAATCAATTCCGCCGGCACGCGGTCGAACGCTGGATTATAAATCCGCAAGTCCTTAGGCGCCCTGTCCCAAACCTCGCGCGCCGAACGTTCTTCGATTTTAATCGCGCGCAGATTTTTCGCGTCTTCATTGATTTTCAGCGCTTGAGCCGCGACGTAAACCGGAACTTTATTCAAAAAAGCAGACAGCGCCAGGCCAAAACTGCCGACCTTGTTCACGCACGCGCCGTCGCGGCTGATGGCGTCGCAGCCGATGATGACTTTATCAATTTCAAATTTTGGCCCGCTTACTTTGCTGATTAAATACGGCGCGGCTGAATCCGCGACCAGCGTGTCCTTGATTCCATATTTCAACAATTCAATCGCGGTCTTATGTCCCTGATAAAGCGGCCTGGTCTCTGTCTGAAACACCTCGAACCGCTTTTTACTCCGTTTGGCCGCCAATAAAATTTTAATGACCGTTGAAGCGTGGCAATGAGTAAAAATTTTATCGCCGAACTTAACGAGCTTTTCCCCGAACGCGGTAATTTTCTGATTATTTTTATCCATCAAATCAAGAAAATAATCCGCCGCGTCGCCAGCGACTTTTATTAACTCTTTAACGTCAGCTGTTTTATTTTTATTCAACTGAAACAAAATAAACTCAGCCGCGTTGTCCGCCATTGGCTCGGTCAAACGCGCGGACAGCAAATAATGGCCGGCGTCCGCGATTTCTTTCATGAAATCAGTGCGCGTCCGCGCGGCTGAATCTTTCGCGGTTTTTTTCAGCGCCTGCGCCACGGCCAGCGCCACATTCGTCGCGCCCTGGATTTTTATCGCTTTAATGTCTCGAAACGTCCGCTCGATGATTTTATGCATAGTTTTCAAATCCTAAATTCGAATATCTAAATCCTAAACAAATTTAAATTTTACAATGATTTAAACCTTAAACAATTTTTGGAAATTATAATTTGGAATTTGATGCTTGTTTAGAATTTCGATATTAGGATTTAGAATTTCAGTAAGCAAAATACAAATTATAAATTCTTATTATAGCGCCATTCGAGCTTGTCGGAGAATTGGTTTTTTAACTTTATACTTTTAATTTCAACGCCGCCATTTCTTTTAAATACTCCTGCCGGCGCTGGCCGAGTTCACTTTCCGTTCCGGCCGCCGTAACTTCAAATTCCTCGCCAAGGTCAACGACATCAACCTTGCCCTTGAATTTTAGGATATTATAAATGTTGTCGCGCAAGACCGCGCATTCGGTTTCTTCGCCGTGGACAATGAAAATATTTTTCAAATCGTTGATGTTGCGAATATATTCAAGCAGTTCCAGTTTGTCGGCGTGCGCGGAGAAAGCGTTAATCACCGCCACCTCGGCGCGCAGAGGATACAGCTTGCCGAACAAACGGATTTTTCGTTCGCCTTCGACAATCTGCCGGCCGCGCGTGCCTTCGGCCATGAATCCAACCACTAAAATCAAATTGCGCGGATAACCCATGTGATATTTCAAATGATGCTTGATGCGGCCTGCCTCGCACATGCCGGACGCGGCAATAATAATGCATGAACCGTCAAAATCATTCAATCGCTTTGACTCTTCAACACTCGAAATGTATTTTATTTCTTTGAAACGAAAAGGACTTTGCGCTTTGCTTAAAAAATCCCTGAATGTTTCGCTGTCATAATAGTTTTGGTAGCGGTCGAATACTTTGGCAATTTCGCTGGACAACGGACTATCCACGAAAATCGGAATAGCCGGAATTTTTTTCGCGTTATAAAGTTCGTGCAAAACGTAAACCAATTCCTGCGTCCGTTCGAGCGAAAACCCCGGCACGATGATTTTTCCATTTCGTTTAACTACTTCGTTTATCAGACGTTCCAACTCCTCGTGAACCGTGTCAAAAGAATCATGGATATGGCTGGCGTACGTGCTTTCAATGATAAGGATGTGCGCGTGGTCAACCTGATAAGGGTCGTTCAAAATCGGCATGTATTTTCTGCCCAGATCGCCGGTAAAAACCAATCGGCGCTGTTCATTTTCTTCTTTGAAATCAATGGCAATAATGGCCGAGCCGAGCACGTGGCCCGCATCGTAGAAAGTCAGCCACACGTTTTCAGCTAATTTAAATTTTTGAAAATATTCGAACGTGTTGAAAAGTTTCATCGTCGAGCGAACGTCCTGCTCGTCAAAAAGCGGCAGAATGTCTTTTCCCAATTCTTCGCGGACGAATTTCGCGTCCTGCGCTTGGATATGCGCGCCGTCCAACAGCAAAACCTCGACTAAATCGCGCGTGGCCATGGTGCAAAAAATTTTACCCTTGAATCCTAACTTGACCAAGCGCGGCAGCATGCCAGAATGGTCAATGTGCGCGTGCGACAGAACAACGTAATCAATTTCCGTCGGATTAAATAAAAAATTTTCGTTCAAAGAACGAACTTTTTCTTTCGGCCCGCCCTGCGCCATGCCGCAATCCAGCAAAACACGCTGGCCGTTTATTTCCAACAAATGCCGCGACCCAGTCACGTTCTGCGCCGCGCCGCAAAATTTCAAATACATAAAATATAGTCCTTTTGAAAATTACAAACTACAATTAACAAATCACAAACAAATCACAAATCCAAAACTTTGATATTGTCATGCTGAGGTTCTCGAAGCATGTCAATAAGATGTCACCCTGAGGCTCTCGAAGGGTGAATTTGTAATTTCGAATGTGTTTGTAATTTGTGATTTGGAATTTATCTATGATTATCTCGAAAAGACGACGGATGGCTGGTTTTCAAGTTCGAAAGAGAGATACCGCGCGCGTCGTCTTTTCTCTCTCCTGGCGCGCCGGC
>JACRNX010000015.1 GCA_016214755.1 Candidatus Falkowiibacteriota bacterium | reverse complement strand
GCCGCAAACTCCGTCGCCGCAAAAACCCGGTGGCGGCTCGTTCGCGTCCGGTTCGTTGATTGCGGAATCTGTCTCGAGGTTATTGCAATACGCCGGCCTGTCGGCTTTAGGTCCTGCGCACAGGTCGGGATTGTCTCCATTCCCACCGCCACCACCTGCCTCGCAACCCAGAAATACACCAAGCAGAATGTAAAGAACAATACTCAAGAACTTCATGACCTTACCTCCTTTGTTCCTCTTATGTAGGAACTTTTGGTATGCCAATGCCCTTTGTCATGTGCCCTTTGTCATGCTGAGGCTCTCGAAGCATGACATTGTCACCCTTCGAGAACACTTCGACAAGCTCAGTACATGCCTCAGGGTGACAAATGAGTTGTCTCCTTCCATTTTCACCATAGCAAATCCCGTTGCTGTTGTCAAATTTTTGCTCATCTTTCTGTTTTATTATGATAGATTCATTTTAACCATCAGTTGTAACATGAATTGCGAAATGTCGTTATTATATGAAAGGGTATATTGGATGTATTGATTTATCAAGACATCTATAGCAATTAATTTTAATTAAAATTAGTAAAAAGGCGATTATAACCAATAAATTCAAATTTAATCAAAAATTCTTGACAAAGATGGAGGGTAGTGATAAGATACTAATGGTATGAACTCATAGCGAGTTATATCAAATTTCATAACAAAAATACACGAAGATTGACCAAAGAATAAGCAAGGTATTTAAATCCATTGTGAGTGCATTCGAGCTTTTCATAACGAATAACGAGTTTACGATATTTACTGCGCCAACTAAAAGTTCGTTCCACTTTGTAACGTTCTTTGTAAACATTTTCCAAAGGTTCAAAATTATATAGTCGCGTCTGCCATTGTTTTTCATTAAGCGCGCGGCGATTAGGTTTAATGACAGGAATCATGCCAAGCGAGCGAATAAGTCCATCATTGTAGTCAGAATCGAAGCCAGTATCAAGAGTTAGATAGGAATTTTGGATATCAAGGTTATGCCAATAAGCAATATCAACAAGATTATCTAAGCTTTCAGAGAGCAAGAGGGTATCATGTTGATTAACAGGTCTAACCACTAGCGGAGCAATAACAAAGCCGTTATTGTCCGCTAAAGTTAGCTCTTTTAATCCTTTCTGATGTTTGTGTCCAGAATAACCTATCCCTTGCCCCCTTTTTTGGCGACAGTGTTAGAACCATCGCCATGAATGATAGTTAAATCTAGATTGTTTTCACGATTCAATAGAGAAACAGAATTTTCAAAAAGATTTTGATAACTGCCGTCTTTACTCCAACGGTTGTGCCATTTGTAAACATTAGTCCAATGAATTTCATTGCGATAAGTTTTTAACTGATTCCATTGGCTGCCGGTGTGAAGAACGTAAAGGATGTAATTGAAAATTTTGCAGCGAGAAATTTTTGATTTTGGGCCATGTTTAACGCGAGACAAATATGGCTCAACAAATTTATTGAAGGTTGCCAATCGAACCTTAACAGGCAATTCCTGCCATTTATTGCCATGTGGATAATTTGAGTTTTTCATAAGAGTATACTAAAGAGAGAGTCGGAAAAATTCACTCGTTTCATTTCTTATTTTAGCATATTTTTATTAATAACTCACTATGAGTTCTATAATAGGGAAAACGCAATAGTTCATTTTTAACTGGAAAAAGGAGGGACGATATGGCTACGGATATTGCATGGATTCGCAATGCAGATGTACGCAAACGGACGGTTGCAGGAGAAATACTTCTTCTTGCTATTAAGAAAAATCGCTTACTCATACTTGACGAGCAGGCAGTGGCTATTTGGGATATACTCAGTAGTTCCGAGCCGTGTCGAGAGAAGAACATCGTAGGAACGCTTCAACGAGAGTATCCTAATGCTACGATCGAACAATTAAGTACTGATGTACACAACTTTCTTTGTGATATTGGGCATAAAGGTTTCGCGCATCATGATGGCGAAGTAACGCCAGAGGCAGAAGGGAGTGATAATAAGCAGTCTATCTGTTCAGGACATTTTCCATTCTCTGAGAAATTGCACCAACACGCTACACAACTGAACATCCCTGTCTCTGGCGGCCTTGAATTAACCCAGCGTTGTCACTTGAAATGTATCCACTGTTACATCGATAATCAGCCAATCAGTTGCTCAAACGAGCTGTCAACCACAGAGATTTTTATGCTTTTAGACCAGATGGCTGAATATGGTTGTCTTTGGCTTTTAATCACAGGCGGCGAGCCACTTCTCAGGAGAGATTTTACCGATATTTACCGTCACGCAAAAGAACTTGGTATGATTGTGACGGTTTTCATGAGTGCTACCAACATCACCCGGCGAGTGGCAGACATCTTTACAGAATATCCACCATTTCTAGTAGAGGCAACACTGCATGGCTCAACGAAAACTACCTTTGAGGCAATCACTGGTGTTCATGGTTCATTCCGGCAGTTCAAGCATGGTATCGAGCTTCTGAATGAGCGTGGTATTTCGTTTCACTTGAAAATGATCGTGATGCGGGAAAATTTACATGAAGTAGAACCTGCACGTCAATTGGCCATCAAATTAGGGGCCAAGGATTTCCGTTTTGATTCAATGGTGAATGCAGATTTTCTTCACACCGTAAAATCAACAGATTTACGTATCACGATTAAAGAAGCGATGGAGCTCGATATTCTTGAACCATATCGAGAACGATGGAAGAGAATGTTCCGTGCAGCGCTTGGTGAACAAGCGCGTAGACCAGTTTCCCGCGATTTACTGTTTCCTTGTCGGGCTGGTAAGAGCTCATTTACCGTGAGTGCAAACGGCAATCTTCTTCCCTGTATTTTGATGCGCGTCCCTGCGTATAATCTTCGAACAATGTCCTTTTCTCAAGCGTGGAATAGATTAAACCATTACACGACAACAGCGCGCATGCGGGAAGATAATCTTTGCCGGACTTGTCCGGTTCAAACTTGCTCTCGGTGTCCTGCCTGGGGATATCTTGAGCACGAAGATCCGGATGTAAAGTCACGGTTTGCCTGTGGACTACAACAAGAGAGGGAGGCATACTTTCTCTCAACTAACCGCCAAAAGGAGGCGACTTCATGAAAGTGACAGGGAAAAAGTGGCACAAACCACAGAGTAAGGAAGTGGAAGTCACGGAGGACAGCACTTCTATGGACTGCCAGGGTAAAAGAGTCGGCTGTTACGCTGGTTCGAGTTGCGGCTCGGTTGAGAAGAATCGGCCGAAAACGCGGGGGAAACCAGAGAAGAAGTAGCTTGGTATAATTTAGGGTAGGCGCTCCAGGCGCGCCTACTCATATTCATTTCAAAAATATTATGCGCTGGATTAAACGACTAGAATTAGAAATCCTTTGGCCTTTTTATACCAGCCAAATAATTCAATCTATTTTTATACTTACCACTGCCTATTGGGTAGTGTATTTTTTAAGTATTGGGTATTCTCTTGTTCAAATTTCATTCCTCCCTATTGTCATGCTCCTTACGTCATTCGTTATGGAACTCCCTACTGGTTTTCTTGCAGACATACGAGGACGAAAATGGAGCGTAGTAACGGCACTTTTTCTCGAGGCCGTTGCCGTTGCATTTATTCCTTTTGTTGGTTTGCAATTTGAGATGTTAATTATATTATATGTGCTGATGGGGATAGGTACAGCATTCGCAAGCGGTGCTTCAGAAGCTTGGGTGGTTGATCTTCTCCATTGGCATACCAAATCAAATGCAATCCCGAGTTATTATGCGATTCTCCATTCATTCATCAATATTGGTTTTATTGTTGCTCCACTCTTTGCCAGTGTGATATTCTTTTTAATTGGGGAATTGCATTATCTTTGGTGGATTGAAGGAGCAATGATTTTTGTTGCTGGGTTAATTCTGTGCATGTTTGGGGAAGAAAAAAGAGCAGAACACAATCAACACAAGTTAACAATAACGTTATTATACCAAAAAACAATGCTTCAGTTTCGAGAACGGCCAGAGCTTTTATTCATGGTTATTGTTATGTTTTTTTTCGCTATAATTTTTGGAATAACAACATTTGCTTGGCAGCCATTCCTACAAACAAAAGGGGTTCCGGTTGTTTGGTTTGGTGTGTTGTTTGCCTTCACTGGTGTATTGGCTATAGCATATCCTTTTATTCAGAAATCAATATTTTCTCGAATAGGAAATCGACGACTCCTTCAATTTATCTCAATTATTCAGATGATCGCGTTTAGTCTTCTAGCAATCACTCCTATTGTGGGTGTTATTATTCTTTTCTTTATTATCCAGAATTTTGATTCAATAAAAATGCCCATATTTCAACCATGGTTTCAGGAACACGTGTTGTCAGTAGTGCGAAGCATATCTGGATCAATAATAGCTATGGTTGGCGTGATTGGTGAAAGTGTAGGATATCTTCTTGTTGGGCAGCTCGCTGAGAGATTGGGTTTTAATGTGATATGGTGGTTTGCCGCTGGGTTATGCGCGCTTATTGTCGTAGTGCTTATATTTGCACGTCGCATAAGAGGTGTTTGTCAAATTTTTCGCTTGGGCGCATGATGACCAGATGTCATGGTGAGCAATGTCAAGCTGAGCTTGTCGAAGCCTTGTCGAACCATGCCATTGCGCTATGTGATTGTTGACTGGGGAGACGATAGTCCGGATTGCCAGATTCGAATAATGCACCGGGGATAAAAACAGCTTATATTGGTTATGCTTGCAGTTCGAATGATGAATGCGGTCCGGATGGTGAATGCAAATTAGAAGCATATGCAGAGGATCGTTTTGGCGACACGTCTGGCCAGGATAAAGCCGACGCCTGCCGCGAGAATTATTTCCAATATAAGCACACCTACACCTGCGCGGGAGATTCTGATAATCATTGGGATTCGGCAAAAGGCGCGTGCGCGTTCAAAGTCGGCGTTCAGGTGAGGGATAATTGGGGGTGGTGTAATGGAGATAATGGAGGAGCAGGGGAATATGAAAGTAATTGTGAGCAAAATCCAAAAGCTTATGAATTTTATGATGGGTATATCTATGTAGCTCCATAAAAAAATTAAAGAGTTAGAAAAAACCGACTAGAAATTTTTTCTAATCGGTTTTGTTGTTTATAGCTTGATATACATAAACACGTAAGTTACACCAAATCCTGTACTCGAAAAAGAGTTTTTTTTATTTAACGGATCAATTTTTCCTTCGGTACATTGGGTCTCACCAGTTTCGGATTGTCCTGTAAAAAGATATTGACTTCCGTCGCTATCTTTGATAGCCCAACCGTTGGAGCATGGGACAAAGCCCTCCACCTGTGCTCCCTTGTTTTCATCCCAATCCGTGATTTCAATTTCTACCGTATCAACCGTTGAGCAGTTTCCATCATCTTTCGACACGCACTTCCACGTCCCCTCAATCCAGTAGTAATCCGCCAGCGGATCCTGCACGCATTCTCCGACATCATTGCAGACCAGATTGTCCGCGCAAGGACAGTCGGACGCGCAGTTCAAGCAGTTCTCGGGCGTGTCGCCCTCGAACGTGCCGCAAACGCCGTCGCCGCAAAAACCCGGTGGCGGCTCGTTCGTGTCGTTGGACACAGACGTGTTCCCGCCGCCGCCTGCCTCGCAACCCAGAAATACACCAAGCAGAATGTAAAGAACAATGTTTATGGACCTCATGGTTTACCTCCTTTGTGGTCCTTTGCCGCATCTTCTTTCCCCCTTAGACTTGCCCTGAGTAAAATCGAAGGGATAGGGGGGATAAAGGGGGTTATTAACGTCTCCGAGCCGTACCGTCTTTTGTTCACCCCTTCCTAAATTCACCATAGCAAATCCCGTTGCTTTTGTCAAATTTGTGACAGATTATTATGAACTCTTGACATTTCAAGAGTTTTTATAATATAATTTATTGTCAAGCTAGTGAAATGCGCTAGTGTGAACATTAACAAAACAAGGGAGAAAATGATTATGGATAATAACGATAAAACTGCTTTTAACGTAATGGATGAGAAACGTAGCATCAAAGCTGATCAGATGCATAAAATTTTTTTAGAGTTGGGCGTGAATTTTGCGTCTGGGGTACCATGCGGGGTCTTGAGACATATCATTAAGAATTTTGATGATGACACAACAATACTCCACATTCCAGCTAATCGCGAGTCAGAAGCAGTTGGTTTGGCTGCTGGTGCATATTTAGGCGGCAAAATCCCTGTCGTTTATATGCAGAATTCTGGTCTTTTCGCTGCTTCAAATGACATTGCGTCTCTCCTCGTTTCATATGAGATTCCTATCTTTTTTATAGTGTCTTATCGCGGATGCGAGGGTGAAGATGCGGTGCAACACTTAACAACGGGTCGAGCGACTGAAACGTTACTTCAATCATTCGGTCTGCCATTTACAGTTTTTGGAGAACACGATATAAAAACTCTTGTTAGATCGATGTTTGAGGAAATGCGTAGAATAAAACGTCCGACATTTCTATTGTTAAAAAGAGGGTGGTAAAAATGAAAAGACAAGAAGCGCTTGAAGTCATAATGGCTACGATTAATTCTCAGGACGTTATTGTTTCCAGTACCGGATTAATTTCTCGAGAAATTTTTGAGAAATTCGATTCAGACAGAAACATCTATGTCCCAGGTTCAATGGGACTTGCGTCTTCAATAGGATTGGGACTGGCCGTTGCTTGTCCGAACAAAAGAGTAGTAGTGATTGATGGGGATGCGACCCGAAAATTTTAATTTTGGATGAAGCGACGGCGTCGCTTGATTCAGTCACGGAAAAATTGGTGCAGTCAGCTTTGCGGAAATTAATCGTCGGCCGGACGACGTTTATTATCGCTCATCGCTTGTCTACTGTTCAAAAAGTTGATAGAATTATTGTCTTGGATGGAGGCAAAGTTGTCCAAATTGGGAAGCATGAAGATTTAATTAAAGAAGACGGCGTCTATCAGCGTTTATACCATGCGCAACGGTTTTAATCGCCATTGATAGCGGAGATGAACATTATTTTCAACGTGAAAAAATGCGAATATGATGATATTACTCTAACTTGCGCAATAAAAATGGAGTTGTTATAATAAAAGCGTATGCAAAATGGAGATAAAGAAGAAATTTTATCCGCGATAAGTGCAGTTTCCATAAAAAGCGATGCTGCCATAACTGCAGTTTCCGCGAGAATTGACGATATCTTGTCCGCGATAAGCGAATTTTCTACGAGAGTTGACGAGCGCTTTGACAAAGTTGACGAGCGCTTTGACAAAGTTGACGAGCGCTTTGACAAAGTTGATAAACGGTCTGACAGAATAGAAGAGGCGATAGAGTCAATTCGCGAGGATATAAGAGGCATTCGCGTCGAGCTTGAGAACATCAAGCGCAGTTTGGATTTGCTCGAAAAACGTTCGCGCGAGGACAGCGACGCGCTCGCGTCAGAAGTCGTGCATTTACGGGAGCGAGTGGGGATTGCCGAAGAACAAATTAAAGAGTTATTGAGAAAATTGGAGAATCAGAAAGTTGTTGTTTAATGTTAAGTTGGGTTTTAAAATTCAGCTTAACTTCGACTAAAAAACGTCCCGACGAGTGTGTCGGGGCGCTTATTTTTTTATTGGGACGATTTGTTCAATCCATTCCAAACATTCTTGAACGCCGGCACTGTAGGTTTTTTTCGCCACGAACTGACAAACAGTTTTGTATGATTCTTCGGCATTGGCGACCGCGCAGTGCACGATGGATTTATCGCCTGTGTAATCAGCGCGGCTGTCGCCGATAATGGTGATCGGCGCGTACTGTTCATGCGTTCGCAAAATGTCCACACCATGGTCTTTGCCCGCATCAGGCAGGTGGAGGATGCAGGAGCCGTATTCGTCATAGTTCACGATCGTCTTGGGATTTTTCGCGAAAATTTCGCGAAAGAGTTGGATGGCAATTGCCGACGCTTCTTTAAGCAAGTCCGGTTCAATTTCAAAATGAACGTTGCTTCGTCTTCTGGTATTGAATCCAAAACTGAAACGCCGCAGTCCGTTGATGATAAGGAAGACCTCAGCTGAAGCGGAAAATCCATGTTTGAAGGAGGCGAGTATGGCTGGCGTGTCGCCGATAACGATGATTACACCGGAAAATTGTTGTCTGATTTTCAGAATGAATTTTTGCAGAAGTTCATCAATAGTCCGCGCGATATTATCGTTTTCAAATAGCACGCTACTGTCAGCTCCAAAAACAGCATTGCCCATTTCCGCCACTACCGGCCCGTTCATGCGGAACTGTCGGCGGTAGGAAAATAGCGTCGGCGACGGCCGGTCGGAATTGAGCCCGATCGTCCAGCCGGCTTTCTGCATTTTTTGTATCTGCGAAAGCGCGGCCGGCTCGGTCAATTTAAAATTTTCGTCAATAAGCGTTTTGTCTAAATCAATCAGGATCAGCGGCTTGCCCATTTTTGTCTCCTTTCAATGAACAATCATGAAAGTAGTTTAATGGATTAACGCGAGATTGTCAATTAAGATTTTTTTAGGTTGTAGGTGGTAGGTTGTAGTGGGTAGTAGGGACAGAATTGAATTCTGTCCTTTTTGTCGAAACGCGCCGACAGGGTTTTCCATCGTTTCCTGTCGAGAAAGCGTCAACTATGTCCATCGCGACGAATGTTGATAACATTTTGATTGCGCGTTATTTTTTTGCTTTTTATAATGGAAGTGCAGGAACAGAAAAGATAAAAGATAAAAAATAATAGACAATAAACACAAATAAAAAATAAAATATGGACGCAATTGCGAAGAATCAATTTAAATCGCGGCTTTATCAGTATAATCTATCATTACTAAAGTTCTTATCTAAGCAGCCGCTTGATGTAATAACTAATGAAATTAAAAAACAATTAATTCGGTGCGGTACTAGCACGGGAGCAAATTATTTTGAAGCGCTCGCCGCAAGTTCGAAAAGAGATTTTATCAATTTTTTTCATCACAGTTTAAAGTCAATCAATGAATCGAAATTTTGGTTGGGTATTATTCGAGACATAAGGCCAACAGACGTTCTGGTGTTAAATTATCTAATCAAAGAAACCGAGGAGATCGGCAATATTTTGGCGGCAAGCATTCTAACAATGAAAGGAAAACGCAAGGGAATTCATAAACAAATTTAATTTTTATATTTTTAATCTGTGTTTTTTATTTATTATCTATTATTTATTATCTAATTCTGCTCTTTGACAATTAAACTCGCCTGTTGGACAAGAATTTTGCGCTCGAGGGAGCGCATGGAGGGTAACATGAGAGGATTTCTGTTGGTTGGGTTCTGTTGGCTGGCCGCCGGTTGCGCGGCGAATGGTTCCGCGGGCATTAACGCGGGCATGTTTGAAAGGAGGACGAGAGCGCCGGCTGTTGACTTTGGCGGAGAAAATGATACGGTGTTTAATGAAAGCCAAAACGTGCATTTCTCAAGTTACGGCGGGAATGAACGGCGATTCGAGGTTTCGGAAGTAAAGGAGTTCATTTATCCCATTGAATGGCTGAATGATCCGAAATCGCTGAAAGGAAAAATTTATCTGGTTAAGCAAGTCGACGGAGCGTCAATCTTTTGTCTCGTTAAGCCCGACGAAGTAAAATACCCGGGCAGCAAGAAATCAAGCGCCGAGTATTCTGTCTTTCTGGTTAGGCAAGTCAGCGCGAAAAAAATTGATACTTGGCGGGAATTTTTGCAAGCGCGGTTCGGCCAAACGTTCAGTGATTTCCGCGTTTTGGATATTGACGCGTTCAAGGTTATTTACGTGAATCGGCAAGATGAGCAATACGCGAACGCGCCGATTGTTTTCACTGAACAAGGCGGCCGGGTTTATGAAGTGGCCTTGCTTTATCGCGGGTTGAGCCGACGGTATGCCGATGAACTCCTGAATAAATTTCCTTGGCGGATATTTGCTAACAATTAAGTAGTGACAGAATTTAATTCTGTCATTACTTTAATGAAAGGAGAAAATAATATGAAAAAAAAGCAAATGGCGGCGCTGGCGGTTGTTGTTCTCGCCTTATCATTGTTCGGCTTGACGGCCTGCACGTGGGAGCGTGATGGTCAAAAACATGAACCTGGCTCAAATGGAACAGCGGCGGAAAAATGGTGGAAGACAGAATCAACGCCATCTGATTTGGAAGAGGCGATGCGAGAGGTGGAGTCGAAATGGCAGAAATACGAACTTGGCGATTATAGCTTCGACTATCCGCCTGGTTGGCAAGTGGAAGTCAGCAAGAAAATTAATGATGACGACGCTGATTGGTATATCACCGTGAAAAACACGGATAAACAAGTGGTTTCTGGCGGCGCCGCCCCTGACGATTATTATATCGAGAAGGACGGCAAAAACGTCGTTAACAGCGATAAATACGCGGACGTCTTCGTGATGATTACAGTTGATGTCTACAAAGATTCTTCTAGTTTGGATTGGCAATCGCTGGCTGACAAAATCTATCCGAACGTCGTTGAGGCGTTCGCGCCTTATGCTATTGACGGAAAGTTGGGGATTGAGGCAATAAGAATTGAAAAGTCAAAAGGGATTTTGGCTGGTTCGCCCCGTCTGTTTATCAGAACGAAAAAAGCGGTCTATGACGTTAGTTTACAGTACAAGAATTGGGAGCAGCAGGACGCTGAAGATTTACTGAACAAATTTTGTGTTCAGTTTCCGTTTTAACGGAATGAAGCTTCGTCTTAACGCGATAGTAGGTTAAGTCGGACAAGGGAAAACAACAGGCGCCCCGACGCATCCGTCGGGGCGCCTTAACTCGTCTGTTCAGCAACAATGGAAGCCAGCAAAGAAAGGAGAAAACCAATGAAAAAGTTTGCTGCTTTCCTGTGCTTGTCTCTGGTTTGTCCGTCCGCTTTTGCGGAGGAGGAGATTGTCCTTGACGACGTCCAGTTCAAATCACAGTCGCCGCCAGGCGACTGGAATAAAAATTTGAACTGCGGCCCGGCGTCGGCACTAATGACAGCCGCGAGATATTTGAATTTCACGCCGACTACAAACGACATTGAAGACGTGCTGGATTGGCTTTACGACGAAGGATATATTGAGCCGCAACTTGACGCTGAATATTACGATGGTAACGCTACGAACGCGAGCCAGTTAGCTAGTATTCTTTCCGCCTATTATGAATTGCCGTACGTGATTCAACGTAGCAAGGACGATTTGACGATGCTGAAGGCAAAATTAAAAAAGGAAAATCCAGTAATCGTTGGCGTTAACATCGAGATGAATCCGAACAAAATGGGCCATTTCATGGTGCTGGTCGGGATGACGAAAGATGAAGTCATTTTGCATGACCCGGGGAAATCAGCGGGAGCGTTTGTCAATTATCCAAAAGAAAAATTTGAAAAATCATGGGCTACTTCCGGCTTTGCGAGCATTGTGTCTGATGTGAGCGACGCGACGTGGCATCCAGACGGCAGTTTAGTCCAAGTCGCCGGCGAGCCGGAAATTTATCAGCTCATTGGCGGGCAGCTTTATTGGATTATAGATGAGAAAACGTTTAACGCGCATAATTTTGATTGGGCAAAGGTGATTTTTATTTCGCAAAAAGAGCTTGATTGCTATAAGACCGGCGGACAGATTGATTGGTCGCCGTACCGCGAATGGTTCAATGTCGGCAATGATTATTACATGCTCGAAAAAAGCTCGGCGGGAGCGCTAACGTGCGCGATTTACCAGTTTTCCTCAAAAATTAGTTTTTTGAGCTGGAAATTGGATAGCGCGTCAGAAGAAGTTTCTGGCGCCGAAGCGAATGAAAAATATTTTTTGAAGTGCGCGGACGCTGGTACGTTATTTCTGCGCGACGGGACGGTGGTGAAGCCGAATTACGCGGTGCCAAATTTCGGTAGCGGCGTGATTTTCGTGGCAACGAATAACGGCATATTGCGGCCATTCGCGAATTGGAAAACATTCGAAGCCATGGGTTATAATGAATTGCCGCTGTTTCAAATTGACGAAACAGAATTCGCGTCGAGCTTCAGCGCGTTTGGCGAAATGATTACTGAATCAAAGATGGCGCAATGCCTGTCCAATGCCGATTTGTCGGTCAGCGGGCAAGACCCCGCGTCGCTTGGCGCCACGGACGACGCTGACGGAGATGGTTTTACGGCTTTTGACGGCGACTGCGATGAAAATGATTATTTAGTTTTTCCTGGCGCGGACGAGGCCTGCGACGGCGTTGATAATGATTGCGACGGCGCGGTTGACGAGGAATTGAAACTCGCTTGTGAAAGTCAATGCGGCGCGGGCTGGCAGTTTTGCAGCGACGGCGAATGGAGTTTGTGTTATAGCGTGCCGTCAAGCGAAGTTTGCGATGATATTGACAATGATTGCGACGGCGAAACGGATGAAGAGTGCGTGCCGGAAGACGAAATGGCCTTGACGCCCGAGCAGCAGGCAGAACTTGAAAAAGACGAAGACAATGACGGCTACACGGCTGTCATTGATTGCGATGACAATAATGCTTCTGTTCACCCGGACGCGGCCGAAGAATGCAATGACATGGATGATGATTGCGACATATTAGTTGACGAAGGCGTGAAAAACGTCTGCGGCAATTGCGGTAAAGCCCCGTCTGAAATTTGCGACGGTATTGACAATGACTGCGATGGTCAGATTGACGAAAATGAACAAAAAATGTGTTCAGATGATAAAGTTTGTTTAAACGGAGCGTGTCAATCGCTTGTTCAAGGAGAAAATGGGGAAAAGGCAAGTAAAGACGCGACAGAGAGCGAGCCAGAAACGCAGGAAAGTCCAGATACGCAAGACAGTCCGGAAACACAAGATAGTCCAAATACGCAAAAAGACGTCAATTCGTCAAAGCAGGAAGTAATTTGTACAGTAAGCTGTCCGCCAGGAATGGGCGCTTATATCTGGTATGGCGAAGACAATGACGTTTCAGGGACGCCAGCAATAATGTCGGCGACAATCGAAAACATTTGCCTGCGCGGCAAGCCGTGGATTGATTTTGATTGTTGCGGGCCTTATCCGTGCGATTGGGAATATTTTGACCCAACGGTCGCGGAAGTCGAATGCAATCATCCATTCATTAAAATAATTCCTGGCTTAGTTGATAATTGCGGAGAAGGCGAAATTTGGTTCACTGATTTTCAGTGTTTTCCTGAATGAATATGATAGCGTAGGGACAGGGCAGTGCCCTGTCCCTACATAAACAAAAAGCGGAGATCACACTCTCCGCCTTTTTTATTGGGTACAGATGTACAGATTAAAATACAGATACTACAGATTTTTCAAGACAGTTCACTTCGCAGTTCAATTTCGCGTCGTCGATTAACCTACCACCTACAACCTACTAACTACCTTTAAATGGGATTCACGTGCACGAACGTTCTTCGTTTTAATTTGCCGGTGAAATTTTTTACTTTCTTTGTTTTAAATTCAAGAATGCCGTTCGCGGTTGAAAAAATAGTGTCATCTTTGCCGCGTTTTGTGTTTTCGCCCGGATGAAACACTGTGCCGCGCTGGCGGACTAAAATATTGCCGGCTTTTATTTTTTCGCCCGCGTACTTTTTCACTCCCAATCTTTGCGCGTTTGAATCGCGTCCAAGGGCAGTACTGCCACCCGCTTTTTTATGAGCCATATACGTTTAAATAATAAATAGAAAATAAAAGATTAAAAATACAAATAAAAGATTAAAAATAAAGAATCACGGAGAGACAAGGAAAACTTTGACTGCGATTATGATGATTTTACCTCATTTATTTTACTCTGTCAAATCGTCGTTGAAAAAATAATCATTTATGTTAAAATAGAAATATATGGATAATGGGATCGAAAAAGAGAATATTTGCAGAAAACATGAATGTAGCGTTTGCTGTCGCCCAGTGAAGGTTAGAAGGGGATTCAAAAGCCATTTTGGGGAGAGAATGAAAGATCTGCCATTTAAGGAAAGGGAAGAGATTTGGATTCCCAAAGAGCATCCTGATACGGTAAGATTGGAGGCCTATGATTGTGCTTTGTTTGACGAAAAAACAGGTTTATGCAAGGATTACGAAAAGCGACCAAGCGTTTGCCGCGATACACAGTGTCGAGCGTTTGAAACAGATAACGCAAATGAACAAAAGAAAATAATTGAAAAAAATAAGACAGAAAAATTTTATATATGCAAAAAATAAGGGTGGCCGTATTTTTCGGCAACGTTTCTCCCGAGCACGAAGTGTCCTGCTCTTCTGCTGAAGGAATTATCCAAAATATTAACAGAAGCCGTTTTTCGGTTAAAGAAATTTACATTGATAAAAAGGGGCGTTTTCTAACAGGAAGAAATGTTTTGAAATCAATAAATTGCGGAGAAAAAAATAAATTGTCGCAACTGAATTTAAATAAGCTCATTCATGAAATTGATGTCGCGTTTCCTGTTTTGCATGGTCAAGGAGGCGAAGATGGCGCAATCCAGGGTTTCTTACAAACTTTGGGCATACCATTTGTTGGCGCCAGCGTGTTGGCTTCGGCATTATGTTTAGATAAGACGATATTTAATCAGCTAATGGTCGTCAATAAAATTTTTAAACCCAAATTTATTATTTTAGATAATGAACGACAGACCGCTGACGAAAGAATTTGGATAAGTAAAGAGATAAAAAAGTTGCAGTTGCCATTGTTTGTCAAGCCAGCGCGAGCTGGGTCGTCGGTTGGCATTAGCAAAGTAAAGCATTTTATTGATTTGAAAAAGGCGATTTTGAAAGCAAAGAATTATGATCAAAAAATTATTATTGAAGAGTCAGTTGAGGACGCAATTGAAATTGAAGTTTCTGTTTTTGGAAATACGGCAAGAGATGTCAAGGTTTCTTTACCGGGCAGAATAATTCCCGGCGCGGAATTTTATACCTATAATGACAAATACAAAGACAATAAAACGCGCTTCGAATTGCCGGCGCGATTATCAAAAAGGAAAATTGCGGAGATACGGCGCGTGGCGAAACGTGCATATCTTATAGCCAACTGCCAGGGATTAGCCAGAGTTGATTTTTTGTTGAATAAAGACAAAAAAGTTTATTTAAATGAAATTAATACTCTTCCAGGGTTTACTTCAATTTCAATGTATCCAAAGCTTTGGCGAATTTCCGGGTTGTCTTTTCGTCAGTTGCTGACTAAGTTGATTCATTTGGCGTTAAAGCGAAAAACATGAATTTTCTTGTTTATTTTTTTCTATCGTTGGTTATGATCAGTAGCGCGGATGTCGAGCGCTACGTTTTAAAATTTTCGGACGTAAGGGAAAAAGATTTGACGCCAATAGTCGTTATTCAACATTTTAACAACGAAAATAAAAAATCAGTGAATTTAAATGTGCCATTCGCTTCCCAAGCGCCGTTTGGCGATTGGGGTTTACCTTATCAAGAGGCCTGTGAAGAGGCGGCGCTGATTATGGCGAATTTTTATTTCCGCGGGCAAGCGCTCTCGAAAGAAATTATGGACAGTGAAATCAAGCGGCTCGTTGATTTTGAGAAACAAGAATTTGGTTTATACAGCGACACAACGCTCGAGGAGATGCGGCAAATCGCGGTCAAGTATTTTGGGTTGAAGGCGGAAATTAGCGACAATGTTTCTGTTGACAACATTAAACAACAAGTCATGGCTGGAAATTTAGTTCTTGCTCCGACAGCCGGGCGGGAGCTTGCTAATCCATATTTCAAACAACCCGGGCCTTTGTATCATTTTTTGGTTATTCGCGGTTATGATGAAAAATATTTTATCACCAATGACGCAGGGACGAGGCGCGGCGAGGAATATAAATATAAGTATAAAATCGTCATTAATGCGATTCATGATTTAGCGCTGAAAACAGACGGCGCGTTTTTTCGTCCTTTTGAAGAAAATGTCAGCGACGATGAAAAAGAGGCGATGATGTTGAAAGGCGAGAAAAAGATTTTGATTGTTTCGCTGAAATAAAGATGGATTGCGTTCTGCCGAGAATTTGCACTTTAGAGTGACATGAGGGCGTCCGCAAATGTCATCCTGAGGCTCTCGAAGGGTGACATTGTCATGGTTCGAGAGCCTCACCATGACAAAAGCCGAGGATTTCATCATTCGTTTGAATTATATAATTGACAAGTCTTAATTAATTGATTAAATTATGGACGAGGTTCTTGCGGCTAAACCGCGTGACACACAGGAGGAGACAATGAAACAGGGCAGAAGGCGGAGCGACCAGTTTTTGCTTTTCGCGGGTAAAGATGGCGACCATTTCGCGCAAGCAGTAGCCGATTGTTTAGAAATGAAATTGTCGCCAGTCAAGTTCCTTGAATTTCAAGGAGCAATCGCCGGCGGCGGAGAAACCAAGCCCGAAGTTCTTTGCAACGTGATGGACCGCACGTGCGTGGTAGTCCTGTCTGTTTACAACACTAATTTTGAATTGTGGCAGTGCGGGCAATTGATTTCCGCCTTGCGGAGTTCAGGCGGCGCGGCTAGGATTATCGCCGTTCTGCCGTGTTATCCGTACGCTCGGCAGGACAAGTCGCACGGACGGCGCGAGGATATCAGCGCGCGGTTCGTCGCTGATTTTTTCAACATGGCCGGCGTTTATCGCGTTATCTATCTTGACATTCACGCCGACCAGATCGAAGGATTTTTCAAGCCGGCGATGGTTACTTCGCTGTGGATGGATAACATTTGGGTTGATTATTTAACGCGCCATCTGCCCGAAGTGTTGCTCGGCCTTGGTTTGAGCGAAAAGTTTGTCAGAAATATGCCGCTGGACGAAGGAGCGGTGTATTCAAACTATCGCATCGCGAAAATATTGGGGACAGGGCTGGCTGTTCATTTGAAAAAAAGAGAAATCGAGAAGAAGCATTCAGTAGTCAGTTTGGGCATAGCCGGAGATGTCGTATCTTGTTTGGTGTACGCCCGCGATGATATTTTGGCGTCCGGCGATTCACTTTTCACGGCCGCCGAAGAAGCAAAAAAGAAAGGCGCAAAATACGTTCTCGCCCTCGTCACTCACGCGCTCGCTTTTGACAAGGAGGGGCAAAAGCCGTTCGCGGAGAAGTTGAATGAATCGGCGGTTGATGAATTGGTGGTGACAAACAGTTTGGTTCATTTCGCGGATAGGGTAATGAACGAGCCGGCCTTGCAGGAAAAGGTGACGGTTCTGGATGTCGCGCCTTACGTCGCCAGCGTGCTTACGCGGCTGAATCGCGGAGAAACAATTCGTGAGATGATGCGCGAAGTAGCTCCAATTACTCTTTATCGCGTGTTGCATGTCGCCGAACAGGCGCGTTTGCGCTAGGTCAAAAAAAGTTATCAACAAACTATCCCGCCCTTCGACAAGCTCAGGACGGGATTTAAATTTGACAGAAATTTTTCTGTCAGATATAATAAAACCAACCTAATTAGTTGGTTTTAATTATGAAATTTTCCACGCGGGCGGAATATGGTCTCCGAGCGATTGTTCATCTTGATAAAAATGGACGAAATTTAGTTTCATTGGCGGGTATCGCCCAAAAAGAAAAACTATCATTGGCTTATCTCGAACGTTTATTCGCCAAATTAAAAAAGGCGAAGTTGGTCCGGGCTGATTTAGGCGCGCGCGGTGGTTATTATTTAGCGAAGCCCGCGAAAAAAATCAATGTTCTGTCTGTCATTGAAGCGCTGGAAGGTTCAGTGGCGCCGATGGAATGCGTCGGCCGTGATTTTGTCTGTTGCTCGGCGCCATGCCGCGTGCATCCGGTTTGGTTAAAGCTTTACCGTCAAATTAAAAAGACGTTAAAAGAAATAAGTTTGGAGTCAATAATGTAGATGATTAATTCAAAAAATTTGTAACATTTGTAGTGATTAGCCTGCCCTGAGCGACCCCGGCGAATGTCGGGGGAGTCGAAGGGTAATTTGTAACCCCTATGCGATACTCAAAAAAACTGTTAGAACATTTCCGCCATCCGCATAATCAGGGAAAAATAAAAAACGCTGATGGTATCGGCGAAGTCGGCAATATCAAATGCGGCGACATTATGAAGATTTATATTAAGGTTGGAAAAACGTCGGAGAAAGCAGAGACGATTAAAGATATAAAATTTGAGACGCTGGGCTGCGCGGCGGCGATTGCCGCTTCGTCCGCTTTAACTGATTTGGCGAAAGGAAAAACATTCGAAGGCGCGCTGGCGATTACCAAAGATGACATCGTTAAAGAGCTGGGAGGCGACGTTCCGCCGATTAAATATCATTGTTCGATTTTGGCGGAGGAAGGATTAAAGAAAGCGATTAAGGACTATCAAAGTAAGCAAGGATTTTAATTGACCCGAATTTTTAAATTCTAAGCACTAAATTCGAAATTCTAAACAAATTTCAATTTCTCAAATCTCAAATAGTTTAAAAAATTTGAATTTAGAAAAACAGATCTTAATCCCACGGGCGTAAGCCCGTGGATGAAGACTTCCCGCTATCCTCGTGGTAGAATAGCAGTATATGAAATTCTATAGACAAGGACATAGCACATATTATGCAAAGTATCATCTAATATT